>JAKEIJ010000006.1 GCA_022545805.1 Nitrosotalea sp.
AATGGATTGAATGTGAAAATGGTTGTATCCCATGGTGGTCTCAGTGTAGGTCCTGATGGTGGATCTCATCAACAGATTGAAGACATTGCAATAATGAGGGTTATTCCAAATCTCAAAGTTTTTGTTCCGTCTGATACTATAGCTGTGGAACAGCTAACCCGACTTTTTGCTCAAGTTTATGGGCCATGCTATATGAGACTTGCAAGATCAAAAACACCGATAATCCATTCAAAAGAACAAGAATTCAAAATGGGTAAAGGAATTGTATTACGCGAAGGCTCTGACTGTACAATTGTTGCTTGTGGAATAACTGTCAGTATTGCACTTGAAGCTGCTGATTCTTTGAAACAAGAAGGAATATCGTGTAGGGTCATAGACATGTTCTCAATAAAACCAATTGATTCAGAAATTTTAGAAAAGGCTGCACGTGAGACTGGAGGCATAGTTACATGTGAAGAACATAATGTAATGGCAGGATTTGGTTCTGCTGTTGCTGAGACCATATCTGAGACATACCCTGTTCTTGTAAAACGTGTGGGTGCAAGGGATCAGTTTGGAGAATCTGCAAGAGACAATGAAATTCCTCTCTTGCTTGAAAAACATGGCATTACATCAATTCATATATCTAATGCCGTTAAGTCTATTCGGAGTCAAACCAGATGAAGATATTTCTGGATACTGCAAATATTTCAGCAATAAAGATGTATAACGATATGGGTCTTGTAGATGGAATTACTACAAACCCATCTCTTATGGCTAAGGAGGGTGGGGATCCTCAAAAAGTCATGGAGGAAATTGTTAGAATTGTCAAAGGCGATGTTAGCTTGGAAGTACTAAGCGTGGAAACCAATGGAATGTTGGAAGAAGGTAGACGATTGAGAAAATATGGCAACAATGTGGTTGTAAAATGTCCTCTAACCCCTGATGGTCTCAAAGCCTGTAAAATATTGACGTCAGAAAATATTCCTGTAAATGTTACACTTTGCTTTTCTGTAAATCAAGCCATATTGGCAGCAAAAGCCGGTGCAAAATATGTCAGCCCATTTATTGGCAGACTTGATGACAACGGTCAGGATGGAATGAATCTTATCAGAGAAATGCATCAGGTCTTTGAGAATTATAAATTTGGTACACAAATTCTTGTTGCAAGTGTAAGACATCCAATGCATGTTGTCGAAGCTTCAAAAATTGGAGCTGACGTAGTTACACTACCGCCAGATGTGCTGGGAAAAATGATAAAACATCCTCTAACAGATGCTGGTCTGAAAAACTTTCTTGCAGACTGGGAAAAATTAAAAAAAGAAAATCCAAACATTAGAATCTAAATTTTAAATAATATTTTTCTCTAATGTTTTCCTATCCATTGGTATCTGTATTCTTCATCGAATAATTCTGACTTTATGTCATTGCTAGATGGTCCTGGTTTTGTTCTGGCTTCAAAAAACCCTAGACTGCCCTTGTATGGAATTGGAATCCTGAGAGCTTGTGGTTTTCTAAGTAGAAATCCATATTTGTGACGCAGAAATTCTTCGGTAGCAAAATGTTTGTCATGGTCTTTTTTGAGCTCTCCAAGAGACTCGTATGATTTTACATCATAAATCTCAACTTTTCCTATTATTACTCCGGTTCTAAGACTGGATTTGTCAATACCAAGTATCTCACAGACATTGCCTTTGATCTTGATTGGTGCATGAATCAGAAATTCACCTCTAAACTTTGTATTCCATGTTCTCAATTCTATTGTTTTTTTGCCACTGATTATCAAATCTGCATAAGGTTGTGATACTGATAGGCACTTCATTTCTTCAACTAGTTCCCAAAACACTCAAAACTCTTTTTGGGATGTCGCTTAGTCTACTTACTGCAAGAGTACGTTCGTAACCTAGTCTTCTCAAGTTGTTTGCAATAACTATCGCATCTTCTGTATCTGGTCCAAAACCTATTGCAACCATCTTTATGCCAATTGACTTGAAATCTCTCATTACAGAACGAACTGCATCTGGATCTGATGGCTCTCCATCCGTTAACGTCAAAAATATGTCTGGCTTTTTTGATCTAAGAGATGGTAGTAACATGTTGTAAACTTCTGCTAATGGTGTACTTCCGTTTGCTTTTATCTGCGCAAGTCTCTTGGCAGAAATATTATTCCATTTCAAATTTTCTGACTTGACAAGCCAGCATGTAACTTGTCTTTGTTCTGTGTTAAATGCATATACTGAAAATTTCACCTTCAAGTATTCCAAGACCTCGCACAATGCAAGTGTAGCCTTTTTGTATTGTATCTCTTGGTTTGCTATGCTAGATGAGTGGTCAAGAAGTATCACGATCTTTGTCTTGATTGCAATTTTTCTATCTGACAAGAAGGGCTTGTGGCCTTCCATGAATGCCTCTTCATCAAACTCATCTCCTGAAAAAACATGTTCCTCCTTCCAACCAGATTTCCATTCTTTGAATTTTGCTTTAAGGTGGTTTATTAGATCTGTATCGATAATCTTTGTTTCGTCCACATTTGTTAGGGTAGGAGTATTTACTCCAACCACTTCATCATTCAAACCTTTATTCTCTGTTCTCTTTGCCTCTTCGAGCAAAACTTTGAACTCTTCGAAGACCTCCTTGCCTTCTACAATTCTGTTGGAGTCTAGTTCGCCAAAATCACTCTCACGATATTTTGCAATCTTGTTCAAAGTCTTTACAAATTCTTGATCTGAGAGTGCCATTCCAGAACTGATTTTAGGTATTGATATTGGGATGGTCAAAAGTGGATCAATGTCTAGAATTTTTACTATCTCTGGAACTTTTTTCTCAAGCCAGTCAGTTTCATATTTTTTTTCAATGCTTTCTTTGACTATTTCAATAGCTAACTTGCTTGCTTTCTGAACTTTTTCATATGCACTAGGGGAGAGTTCTCCTTTAATGTCTCCTAACAAAAAATACTGGGAGAAACCCTCTACAATTCTGCTGTTTCCATACAGTGTATTCAATAATGGCCTGTAAAGCCAGGCAACACCATATCTGAAAATGATCTCACCGTCCATTCCCTGCCAAACTGTTCTTGCTATTGTCTCAATTCTTCTTGTCTCAAGAGTATTGAGAATAAACCCAAAGGCATGGTCATTACTGAGAATTTTATTTGAATACCTAATTCGCATTGCTTCATACCATAGAGCTGTCCTGAACTGTCTGTATTTTTGAAAGTCTGTTACTTGATATTTCTCTAATGGAAACATCAAAACTTTATTTTCACGTAACTTTGTTTGTACTTCCTTTTGATCAGATATGTTTACTGTGACAAATTCTTTTCCAGACCATCTTCTTACAAGAAATGTAGCTATCTCAAGTAATGTATCGATTCTAAGATGTAATGATTGCATTAACTACCAAACATTGATGTTATGATGTCATTTACTTTTTGGAATTCTACGGTACCCCATTGTAGGTACACATTTGCAAATACTATCTCTGCGGCTTGTCTTGTCTTCATACCTGAATCAAGTATTTTTGCAAATGCTATTGTTTCACGCAAACTTGGAGAATAGTACAACTCTTCTACTGCAGCTGCTTGTCGTAGAATATTTGCCAACTTTATTCCTTGCATGATCTCTTTTTCATGTGACCCTGACGAATGCTGTTTGACTATCTGAAATTCAATATTCTCTGGTGGATAATCTAATCTGAGCCTTATTGGAAATCTGCTTAACAATTGAGGTGGTAGCTCTTTTGTACCAACATGAGATAACGGGTTAATTGTAGCTGCAACAAACCATCCTTTTGCAGCATTGACTAGTTCTCCGCCTGATTCTTTTAGAACAATCTGTCTTCTGTCATCTAATGCTTCATCAAGACGTAGAAGAACATCTGCTTCTGCAGAATTTATCTCATCAAGATACAACATGTTGCCTTCTTTCATGGATTTAACTAGAATCCCTTGTTCAAATCCAATTGCACCATTTTCTAGTGTCTTTGCTCCCACTAGGTGACTCTCACGTGTTCTTAAACTAAAGTTAATTGATTCAAGTTTGATTCCTCGTTTTGCAGCAAATTCTCTTACTAGAGTTGTTTTACCAGTTCCTTTTGGTCCTATTATGAGCACAAATAGATTAGCTGCATATGCCTTATCTAAAACATCAAAGGAGTTATTCCAGTCTATGTATAATGATTCTGCAAGCACAACTGTACCAGGTCTCATCCTTAATTTAAAAATGTCTTAAACGAGTTTGTAGATCTAGACTTCTATCTTTGCATAGGATTCATCTAGTATGTGATGCAAAGTTTTCTGCCACATGTCAAAACCGTCTGGCTTTTTGGGAAAATTGTAGTAGTGTTCAGTTAGTGTCTTGTTCTGCTGTGCAGTAAATCTGAGTCCGTCTGCTAATTTTTTGTTGAGAGCTCCTCGTATCATCATGCCTAGCTTTCCTACTGTTCCAAAGTCTGGATGCTCACCCTTGCTTATTGCTTCTACGTCTAACTTTGACAAAAAGTGCTTCATTCCATAGTTTATCTGATCATTTGTAAGTGTCTGCAATAAACGTCTGAAAATTTCAAGACCTGCTGTTTTGTATCCGTAATCATTTATGAAATCAATGTTGTATTGCCAAAGACCTGTCTCACTAACATCGTTTGCCTCAATTGCATTTACTGCATTTTTGCCCAATATGGTAGCTGCAACTATTGCAGGACCTATTCCTCCAGCATCAAGTGGTTTTGGCATCCATGCCGAGTCTCCTACAAGCATGTATCCATTTGCAACCAAGCAATCATTTTGTCTTCTTACGGAGACTTGCCAATTACCGGTTACATTGTTGGAATCCATTTCATCGTCTGATAATTTTGGATTCTTGATTGCCTTGTTGATTTTTACATAATCGTTAATCAGTTTTGTGACATCATCGCGTGTACCTAGTCTCTGATTTCTTTTTATTAGCTCTTTTTGTTGTACTCCTAGACCGATGTTTACTTTGTTTTTTCCTTTTGGAAATACCCACCCATATCCACCAGGAGCTATGTCTTGATCAAGATGAATTATACAATAATCTGGATCAAATTCTTTTTTGTCATCTACTCCTTGTTCGAATTTCATGATATGCCTTCCAGTAGATTCTAAATCATCACGGTCTATCTTTCGCTCTATCTTTGCATTTATGGATAAACCGTTTCTTAACATTGAAGTGACTCCGGTTGCATCCACTACTATCTTTGCAGTTTTTTTGAATGGTTCATTTGTAACTAGGTTTGTTCCTTCTACTCCAACTACAGTTCCATTATCGTATAACAAACCCCTTAGTGCTACGGAATACATGATGTTTACTCCAGCTTTTTTTGCATCACGGAGCTGGCGTTGAGGAAGCTGTTGTCTGTTGAGCATGTACCCATCACCATCAAAGGGGATTGATGTCTCTCTGTCTGGAGAAAATGCCATTACTCCTTTTACTGGGTGCTCAATCTCAGGATTACCCCATGTAATCTTGATCCTCTCAGTCATGTAATCTACAGTATTCTTTCCAACTGCATCTCCACAAACCCACCCGTTGATTGTCTTTTTACCTATGGTAGGTTCTGGGTTTCTGTCTATTACTAGAATTGATAATCTTTGTTTAGAGTAATACGAGGCTGACTGGGCCGCAATCATTCCTGCGAGGCCTCCTCCTGCTACGATAATATCGTAATCTGTTTTCACAGCGAAAAAACAGGATCCACTCTATTTAAAAGAACCGTATGAAAATAGATCAAAAGGTGTTTTGGGTCGGTTCGTCGCGGCTTCCTCACAGCAGATGCTCAGACTGGAGCGGCAAAAATATTACCTCATTCCCTTTTACTTTAGACCGATAAATGTTATTAAATCATGCTGGCTTTGCA
>JAKEIJ010000051.1 GCA_022545805.1 Nitrosotalea sp.
GAGTCATTTCTTGTTGTTCTTACCCGTCCAACCTCGATGTGGTATGGATATACATCTACTACTACAGTTCCAACCTTTACATCTGATGGTGCATCTGTGATTGTAATGTCTTCTTTTTTAACTCCGTAATCTACCAGTTTTTTTATGCAATGATCAAGCAATGGTTGTGGCAGCCCATGATTTATTGCCCAAACGGTGCCCTCGTATTCAATTTTTTCCAACTAGTAACACTCTCTAGTTTACTAGTATAATTATCATACTCTGAATGGATAAAACTTCATGAACGGCATTAATTGAGTAAAAACTGTTTTCAGGTTGTGGCCTTGAGGGTCATGGTACTCATAACCTGAGATAACGAGCGGATTTTATGAGATAATATGGTGTCAAACTCCTGGGAACTTTTTGCCTGAATCTCTGCTATCACATCATAGGCACCAAATGTGACATGGGCATTTTTGACCTCTGGTATGGTCTTGAGCTCTTCAATTATGTAATCCTCTGCGCCTAGTTCACAATTGATTAGTACAAATCCCTTTTCCACTATATTCTCATCACATTTACGTTACTTAACTTTTTGTCTGTTTCTATGAAATGCTATTTTGTCATGTTCTGGATTCTTGGGTCATAGCATATTGGAAAATATGGCTTGAGATTACTATTACATGAATCATTGATAATATTTTGTGAATCCAGACATGTTGTTTGGTTTAACATTTTACTAGAACACTTGTCTAAAACCATCTGGAGCTTGTTGTTTTGTTCATCTATTTTTGTTATTATGGCAGAATTTAGGCCCATGTTTGCTATCTGTTGCAACCTATCATCGTTACATGCATAGGCAGAACTAGAGTGACACAGGCTCATCACCTGCCTTGCAGTAGTGGCACATGTTGTGATGGAATCATTTCTACTTGCCTTGGAACATGTATCAATAAATGACAAGACTTGGTCTTGGAAGTAATTTGAATTGATGGAACTGTAATTGATATTTTTTGCAATTATTTTATCAATCCTGGGGTCGGTACATGCCTGGATTTGATCAAATTTACTAGTAGAACACTCTTGCTTTAATTCCATCATTGTTGATTGGCATGAAGGAATGTCTGACTGGATACACAAGTTCACCAGGTGAGAAATTGAACTATTCAGATCATGCGATGCTTCACTAATTTGATTCTGGGCAGCTGTCATTTTGTAGTCTACTGTACCTAGAAACTGGTCAATTCTAGGATCTTTGCAAATTTCTACTCCCACGTATTCCTGTCCACTACACTCTTGCTTTAGGTTAGAAATTGACATCTTGCATCTTGTAAGGCTGTCCAGGCTCTGAAATTGCATGCAGTCATTTACAAGATTCAGATTCTCTGTATTGTACTGGGAAGCAGATTTTACAACACTTGATTTCTCATCCTGCCCTGTGATATAGTAAAATTCAATGTCTCCAACAATTACAATTACGAAGATTGCAATGGCGGCAGATATCAAATACATGATTTTACGCATACTGTATCCACCATGTTGTGATATATTGCAATTTGCACTTCAATAAAGCAGCATAAATCTATACGAATAAAACCGTAGAAAAGAACCATAATACTTGAGCGCTTCAGATAACGGCACTAGAAAATATCCATGCACTTCATGTCACACGAACTGCTGCAAAGAATATACCATATTTGTCAACGCACACGATATTTACCGGCTTACAACAAATCTTGGAATTACACCTCAAAGTTTTCTTGAGATTTATGGTGCAAAGGATTTTGATCTAGGCATAAAGGTAAAAGAAGGTCTAGTAGACCTAGCCTTGAAACAACAATCTGGTGCATGCATGTTTCTTGTTGAATCTGATGATGTTTTCAGATGCACAGTAAACGAATTCAAACCTGGTGTGTGCAAATCATACCCATTTCAGATAAAGGATGGAAAATTGACTCAGATGGATGATAAAATGTGTCCTGTTGGTTGGGATACAAAAGAATTTGAGGCAATGATGGCACCGCATCTCAAAAAAGACGAGTCAGAATGGAAATTCTATAATGATCTTATTGTGGAATGGAATGCAAAACACTGGATAAAAAAACCGTTAGATGAATTTCTGAGGTTTATAGTGGATAGAGTATCACTTTCTCTAAAAATTGATTAAATTCTAAGAAGGGATTTGATCAAAAAGTGTAAAGCCAACGAAGGGATTTGGACCCTCGACCTTCTGATTACAAGTCAGATGCTCTAGCCAGGCTGAGCTACGTTGGCATTAGGTTATGGACTTTGGAAGGTGGTTTAAAATGTTATCACACTTGAAAAACGATCTGATTTCATCTGCTAGTAGACTGCTTCATGGTACCATACGAAATTTATATCCTGATCTGCTGACTTTGGTATTGACAGACACAGAAAAAAAATGTAATATCTGTGGAGAAGAGTTTGAAAATTCTGATA
>JAKEIJ010000052.1 GCA_022545805.1 Nitrosotalea sp.
TGCAGAAAAAAGGCCATTTTACAGTACTGATGATCCATTTTGTAGTAAACGCACCCCAGATGACAAGAGTTGGACTTTGGATCATTTTTACAAAAAGCTCTTGTTGATTGAAAAAATAATGAACACCAAGACTGGAGAAATCGAGGCAAGAAAGAGAATTAAGATGATGAAAAAGTTTCTTGATGAACTAAAAGAAGAGATCTAGCCGTAATCTATGTATCGCTTGTATCTTTTTTCAATCTCAGAATTATTTCCAGACAAAATTCTTCGGATTTCATCTTCATGTTTATCCTTGATATAAGCAGTCATCTCTGTAAAATTTTCATTTGCAGGAAATGCATTTGTGATAGGTTCTAGCATTTTGAAATATTCTGCAACTTTTTCTCGGAATTGTTCTTTTGTAGGTCTGTGTATCCTATTCATGCGAAACCATACTGATGCCCAACTTGCGCCTACTACATGTGGTAGCAAGTCATATGCGCGTGTTATCTCAAATGTTAGGTCTTCTCTCATCTCTCGTTGAGTGTTTTTGCCGCACCCTTTGAGAAATATGTTACTATCATGTCGGCGCCAGCACGTTTTATGGCAGTAAGAATTTCTAATGTAACCTCTTTTTCATCAATGTATCCTGCCATGGCTGCTGCCTTGACAAGGGCATATTCTCCTGATACACTGTATGCTGCAATTGGTACATTGAATTTTTCCCTAGTCATTGAAATCAGATCTAGGTAGGCAAGTGCGGGTTTTATCATGACAATGTCAACCCCTTCTTGTATGTCAGTCTCCACCTCTCTCATTGCCTCTTTTGGATTTGTATACGGCAATTGGTAGGTCTTTCTGTCCCCAAACTGAGGTGCAGAGTGAGCCATGTCCTTGAAAGGGGAATATAATGAGGATCGGTGTTTTGCAGAATGTGACATTATTGCAACATCGTGAAATCCAGCATCATCGAGGCCTTGTCGTATTGCCTTTACTTGTCCGTCCATCATTGCAGAAGGTGATACAACATCAACTCCCGCTTGGGCTTGACTTACTGCAACCTTTGCAAGAGTTTCAAGACTTGAATCGTTGTCAATTTTGTCTCCCTTGACCAATCCGCAATGACCAGAGCTTGTATATTGACAGAGACACACATCTGCCATTATCGCAATATCATTTCCAAGATTTTTTCTTATTTCAGAAATTGTTTTTTGCACAATTCCATTTTGAGTAAAAGCAGAGGTACCATGTTCATCTTTATGCGAAGGTATTCCAAATACCATCACTGCTGGAATTTTTAATTCTGCAATAGAGTGTACTTCGGTCGTAACATCAGCAAGTGGAAGTCTTTCCATTCCTGGCATTGAGCTTCCCTGAATTCTTGATTTGAGATCTTCTTGTACAAATATTGGACAGATTAGATCTCTTGGAGATAATCGTACTTCTTCTAAAAGCTCTCTAATTTTACCAGTCTTTCTCAAACGTCGTAGTCTTAAATTAGGAAAAGACATTATACACAAAACATCCTATTTTAGCAATATAATTTGTTACTCTCTTGTCTTATAATCAAAGAGTCTTGTGACAGTTTTTAGGATTTCAGAATCTCCTTGCTCTGAGGCTTTGCGTAGATTATTCATAGGAATTGACATGATATCTTCAACAATTGCTTGAGTGAGTTGGTCAATAATTCGTATTCTTTGTTCGTCTTTTTCTCCCAACATTGAGAGTGCCTTTTTTAGTTCCTTTACTCGTGCTTGGTCTATCTCCTTGAAGACGTTGGTTACAATAGGCTCTACCTCAAGTCTTTTCATTGCTGCTTCTACTACAGATAATTCTTCATTAATTATATGCTCTGCTGATGATACTACATCCATTCTGTTTTTCATGTTCTTTTCAACCATTTCTGCAATTTGATCCAGGTTCATTACCTTGACTTTGTCTATTGTTGATACCTTGTCATCAACAGTTCGTGGATTGGAGAGATCCATTATGAGCATTCCATTTTTTCTAGACTCCATCGCTTCTTGTACTCGTTCGTGTGTGACAAGAAAATATGGTGCAACCGTAGCTACAAACAGTACATCAATTGATTTGAAATTGGCAGTAGCTTGTTCAAATTGCATTGGTTTTCCACCTGCAGTCTCTGCAAAAGCCTTTGAGCGCTCAAATGTTCTGCTGGTTACAAGAAAATCAATATCCCTTTTTTTAAGCGATTTTGCAACAAGACTTGCCGCTTCCCCAGTTCCAATCAACAAGATATGTTTTGATTTTAGGTCGTCAATGTTTTCTTCTGCAAGATTTACTGCCATGGAGCCAATCGATATACTGCCCTTGCTGATTCCTGTTGCCTGGCGTACGCGAGTTCCAATTTTTATTGCCTTGTCAAATAACGTATTGAGATTATCGCCTGATGCCTTTAATCCCTTTGCCATACTGATTGATTCTTTTACTTGGCCAAGTATTTGCTCTTCGCCAATTACTAGAGAATCAAGACCAGATGTGAGTTTGAGCAGATGAGTGTATGCATCAGTTCCTTGACTTATCTCAAGGTTTTCTTTGAATGCATTTTCTTCAAGTCCTGCAACAGATGCCCATGTTTTTTTTATCTTGGCAAGATCTGCAGAATTTGTACATCCAAAGAGTTCAACTCTATTACAAGTTTGTAGTATGACACATTCTTGCAATCCAGAATGCTTTAGAAATGATTCATAGGCAGAATCTAGATCTGGAAAAGTAAACCTTTCAAGCATGTGAATTGGAGACTTTCTAAAAGTAACTCTAGCGTTGATTACATCACTTGTCATATTAGATCACCTAACATTGCCATAACCCGCTTCTGTGCTTTTTTTAGATTTCCGTCTCGTATTAATTGTTTAACCTGATTGTCAGTCATAACACTGTAGAGGAACTTTTTTCGTTCGGGAAACGTAGGAAGCTTGTCCTTGACGGCCTTTCTTGCAAAATCCTGTAATTTGATGTGGTAAATGTCCTCTTTTTTTATTACTTTTTTGAAGATCTCTTCTGCCTGAAGTTTTAGTTTTCTTGCCATTGCAGGACTTCGTCCACCTGTAGATACTGCAATTTGGACTGTATCCTCGATGTTTATCACAGAACCGAATGCAAAGTCACTTACCTCTGGATCATCTGCAGCATATGCATAACATCGCATGGATTTTGCCTGTTCTACAATTTTACGGTTAAGTTCCTTGTCATCAGTTGTTGCCAATACCATGAATGGTTTGTATTTTTTTAGAAAGTTTGCGTTGACAAGCCTCATCTTTTTGAAAGAAATTTTCTTTTGTTTGACATAGTTTTGAATTTGTCTGTTGGTTGAATCGCTAATAAGGAGAATCTTACATTCCTGAGTCAACAATGTATTTACTTTTTTGAGGCCTTCATTTCCGCCTCCTACTACAATAACCAAATTTCCTCGAAGATTTAGATCAATTATCAACGGATCTTCGCTGACTAGAAATGATATTTATAGATTCTATGACAAACTAGGTAACGTTTTTAATTGTAAGATAGGTTTTCCATGTCACATGGACAAGCTGGACAAAGAGATTCTAAATGAGATCCAGTGGACTTTTCCTTTGACGCCAAAACCATACGAAGTCATGGCAAAGAAGTTTGGCCTGTCAAATGAAGAGTCGATGAAAAGACTAGTATCACTAAAAGAAGCAGGTATTATCAGACAGATTAGTGCAATATTTGACACACGAAAACTAGGATATAAGAGCGCACTCGTTGCAATGGCAATAGACTCAGACAAATTAGACGATGTTGCAAATCAAGTAAACAGACATCCAGGTGTAAGTCACAATTATGAGAGAAATCATGAATACAACTTGTGGTTTACTCTTGCAGTACCTCCA
>JAKEIJ010000053.1 GCA_022545805.1 Nitrosotalea sp.
CGTCAGAGTGGAAGGGGTAGGGGCGATGAGTATGTTAGACTTGTTATCAATATACCTACAAAGATGGACAAACATCAGCGTAAATTACTTGAAGAATTAAAAGACAGTTTTAACAGAGATTGATGAAATTGAGAATAGCGCTTGATGTGGATGGAGTTTTAGCTGATGTAATTGCATCTTGGCTGTCATATAGTAACAAAATAAGACCTACAATATTAAAATCTCAAATATCTGAATGGGATTTTTGGAAAAATCATAGTATAGATAAATTTGATTTTTACAATGAACTCTCAATATGTTGGAAATCGTGGGAAGGTATACCGCCTACAGAAAACAATATTGCACATGCTACTACACGACTATCAAATCTTGGTACTGTTGACATTGTAACTGCACGGGACGAGTCTACTCACAATGATGTAAAAAATTGGCTCAAACTGCACAAAATAAATTTCAAAAATTATGTTGGTGTATTGGAAGGAATAGAAAAATCGAGATTAGATTATGATGTATTTATTGATGATTCGCCTCTCAATGCAAAAAGTATGTTGGAAGAAGGAAAATCTGTAATACTTTACTCGCAGCCGTGGAATACATCTTTTAAAGATGATCGAGCAATTAGGATACATGAGCTAAAAAATGCTGTACCTATAATTGATAAAATGATCAACGAAGGTAAATAATTTTCAAACTCACTGATGAACATAAAAAAGACACTTATTGTAGGATCTTAATTCTCACGTTGTTGCGGGGGTCGCCTAGCCTGGTCAACGGCGTAAGGCTCAGAACCTTATCTCTTAGGAGTTCGTGGGTTCAAATCCCACCTCCCGCACTTTTTATTTTTCGTCTATCTCGATCTTTATTTTATCTTCTAAAAGTTGATTTAATTTCTGACCGTCTACTTTTCCACGTAGTGTTTTCATGGCAAGGCCCATCAAAGGTCCCATTGATCTTAGTCCCTGATCTTTTATCATTCCAAAATTAGATTTTACCAACTCATCTAATATCTTGTGTAATTCTGCATCTTCTACGGTATTCAATGCATTTGACTTGATTGCATCTGATATGGATTTGGATTTTCCGCTCATGATACTCTCAAATATCATCTCAAGTGATTCTTTTGCTATCTTTCCTTCTGTTACTAATCTAAAGGCTTCAAAAATATCTCCAGTCCTTAATAGTGTTGAATCCATTCCTCTTCGTTCCAAGTTTGTAATTGTACCACACAGAGTTGAAGCAACAAAATTAGGAGAGATTCTCTTATCTTTGCATATTGTCTCAAACAGATCTAGATACTCGGAATCAAATATCTGTGCTGAAAGTTGTTGATTTAATTCATATTGTTTTTGTAATGCCATGAGATTCTCTTCCCATGATCTTGGAATCTTATTCCTTGCATGGTCTATCTCTGCATTGTCTACAATGATTGGCGGTATGTCAGTTTCTGGATACATTCTTGAAGAGCCTGGCCTTGGTCGTAAAAACACTGTTTCTCCTGTAATTGTAGCAGCTCTTGTTTCTGCAGGTATTCCTTTTCTTGCATCTTCAATTCGTTTTATGATGGATTCTATTACAATGTCTAGTTTTTTTTCATTTCCAGCCACAATGATAAAGGCATCATTGGATTTTATCTCAAGTATATTTTTTACTTCATGAATTTCTGATTCTTCTATGCCATAATTTGGTAGTTCATCAGAATGAAACAATCCACCCAATCCGAAAAATCTAACCAGCTCACCTAGTTGTTTTCCTAATCTTATTCCTGGATATGGTTCCCATCCGAACATTCCTGAAAAACCTTTGATTCTCATTGCCTTGATTGAGGAGCCCTCTGAAAGAGATTTCTGAATTATTTTTGATTTACAGCTTTTGAATATGTCGGATACATCTCTTACATCTTTTTCTTTGGTGATTTTTTCTATATTGAGTGTCTGTAGTTTTTCTGCAATAATTTTTAGGCCATGTTGTCTTTTTGCTTCATACTCGATGACTTTTTCTAACTGATCTAATTTCTGTACGCCTTTTACTTCTATTACTGCACCGCCTCCCTCTATTGACACATTGACATCTTGTCTGATTGATCCTATGCCTCTTCCCACTCTTTTTGTTGCACGTAACATTCTGCCTAACGTTAAAGCAATGTTTTTGATCTCTTCTGGTGTGCCTGAGACTGGGTCCAACGCAATTTCTACTAGCGGTACTCCCAATCTATCCAAACTGTATTCTCTTGTCTCTTTTGAGTCTTGGAGTAACTTTGCAGCATCTTCTTCAAGACAGATGCTTTGAACTCCGACTTTTTTACCATTTACTTCAAGACTACCGCCCATGGATACTAGCATAGTTCTTTGAAAACCAGATGTGTTGGAACCATCAATCACAAGCTTTCTCATGACATAGATTTCATTGAAAATATTTGATTTTAATGCGGATGACATGATCAAAACAGTTTCTTTTGCATTAGGGTCAAGATCATGTGGAGGTTCATCATCTTGTTCTACAAGACAACTACTCTCTGGATTTGCACAATACAAAATTGTTTTTTCTTTACTCTTCTCAAAAATAGCACTAGGATCAAACTCTCCCAACTCACTACTTGTTATTCTTAATTTGCGTGAAAATTTAATTGGATACTCATCAGATTCAATAGGCTTGCATCTGCAAAACAACTTGGCTCCAGTTGCAAGTTGTTGATGAATCTCTAATCCTACAAGAAGTCCTATCTTATCAATCTGGATTTCGGACATTTGTAATTTTATTCCTGTACTTGCTTTAAAGCTTAGTCTGAAAATTCAAGAGCAATATTTTCTTTCATCAATTTTACCACTTCACTAGAATCTTTAGAATTTGCCAAGGCCCACATTGTCTTTACAAGTGCAGTTTCTGGTATCATGTTTCCTAGCGGGACAACTCCAAGATTCAAGAGATCTCTTCCACTGTCATATACCGTCATTCTTACCATTCCGTCAATACACTGGGAGGTCATTCCTATGAACAACCCATTTTTCTTGGCCTTTTCTATTACTTCATACATTGTTTTTCCTACATGTCCAAGTCCAGTTCCTTCGATTACTATTCCTCTATATTCCGAGTCTACCACATAATCAACAATCTTGGGATCAAATCCTGGATAATATTTTAAAAGTAAGACACGACTATCGAATTTGATTCTTGGTGCATATTCTCTTTTTGGAATGTCAAACTGTTTGTCTTTTTCAATGCTTGCCAATTTGATAATATATGCAGGAGGGCCTCCTATTGTCTTGAATGCATCTCTTCTGCTAGTATGATTTTTTCTTACACGAGTTGCCCAGTTGCAAGCAATCTCGTCATCGCTTGAATTGTTATGCATTACAACAAAAATCCCTGAAGAACGTACCTCTATCAAAAATCTTGTAGCTGCAATTAGATTCAACGCTGCATCTGATGATGGTCTATCTGATGATCTCTGGGAACCTACTAGTGCAACTGGCTTTGGAAATCCTGCCAAGGAAAATGCCAATGCTGATGCTGTGTATTGCATAGTGTCTGTACCATGCGCTACTATGATTCCATCATATTCTGACTTGGCATAAGAGTCTAATTTCTCTGCAATCTTTACCCAGTGTTGAGGCAGTAAATTCTCTGAATATTCTGAAAACAGTACCTCCGTGTCTATGTTTGCAATGGTTGCAAGTTCTGGTACACTAGCGTTAAGCTCTGCAGCAGTGAGAGCGGGAGTAACTGCACCAGTTCTGTAATCTATTCTACTTGCGATTGTACCTCCTGTTGACAAGAGAAGAATTTTTGGAAGTTTTGGATTTGGTTGTGACTTGTAACTGATTTCTTTTTTTACTATCGGTGGAGATTCTAATTCTATTTTTTTTATCTTGTCAAGTTCAAGACCTATGTTGTATCCACTCTTTAGTTTCAAAACAATGTGGTGATCATCACTGTGCTCATATCTTGGCATGATGACTCCTGTGTAAACTGAATCCGCATGAATCTTTACTTGACTTCCTATCTCTATCTTGTTACTTGTAAGAAATTCTAACCCTTTACCCCTGTACCCAAATTGTGACATTTACTAGAACTAGAAAAGTTATTTTATTAAAATTACCTATAGTACGGAACTGCGACTTTTTCGCCTATCTTTAGTTCCTTCTGGGTCTTTACTTTTCTTACGGCCTCTTCAAAATGCCTCATGGTTACTTTTGCTTCTGTGGCTTGTTTTTCGGCTTCCTTTTGATCAGGATATTTATCAAGAAATTCATGTATTACAAGTGATACTGCAGTGTTTGCTATTGATGCTACATCTGCACCACTCATTCCGTCGGTTGCTTCTGCAATTTTTTCAATGTCTACAAAGTCTGGATTCTTCATGCCGTTTGCCATAGGCTCTCTTACCACTGGAATCTCCTTTGTATTTATCTCCAAAATCTTCTTTCTTCCTTCCTTGTCTGGTAATGGAACTAGTATTATCTTATCAAATCTACCTGGTCTTAGTAATGCGGTATCTATCATGTCAGCTCTGTTTGTTGCAG
>JAKEIJ010000054.1 GCA_022545805.1 Nitrosotalea sp.
AACAATGCAAGGTACTTGTTTTCCCTCAAAATCAAAGAGTGTTACATCTTTGTGTCGTTCTAAGAGAAATTTCTCAAGTTCTTCGCTTGCCATAGAGTAAATGCGTATTGTCTTTTTTAAAAAGATGATCTGTGTAGACTAGACAATGCTCAAGGTTTTTGCCAAGAGTTCGATTCTTTCATTGTCTTCTTCTGTGAGTTTTTTGTCATTATACTTGTTGTTAAAGTAAATCAGATCCACTACTTTGGACTTGTCCATGTTTACTACAGTTGCATTGTATGGAGTTTGGATTTTTTTGTTTGTAAGTATGACTAGCTTGTCTACCACTGCGGCTTTTGACATGTCAGAGATCTGTTCAATGTCTGGAATTCCCAGTTCATCAGCTATAACTGCCAATCCTATTTTGGAACCAAAGTTATCTTGATATACTGCATCCAAAAGCAGATTTTTCTTTTCTAGTTTTTGTATAGAACCCATTTCTTGTGCAAAAACAGTTAGGCTCTTGACTGCACTTTGTATCTCCTTGTTATTATTTTCACCATTTCTTCGTATTGCCAAAAAGTCAGATATCGGAATATTCATGATGCTTCCTCGCACTCGCAGTCCAGGATATGATTGCTTGATTGCCTCATCAATTACTGATTCATCAATTGTTTTAGAATCTGATTGCATTGCTTTTTCCATTGCTTGGTACAAGATGTTGATGACAGAACGCACGTTTCTAAACTCTGTAAATTCTTCATACAAGACATGTATCTTTTCATTTAGTTCTTGTTGTTCTTTGACTCCAAACTTGTTGTCCTTGTCGCTGTGTTTGATATACTCAGTGACAATCTCTGCAAGTTCGTCTTTAGAGTTTGATCCTGCCAAGTCTATCTTGTAATTTGCCTTTTCTAGTCTATCAAATACAGATGGATTGGTATTTTGAATCTCCAAGTAACCCGAAGGCGTGGATATCAACAGTAGTACAGACGCTGGAAGATGTGCGTTTATGACTCCCTTGATAAATTCAATTGAATCCTTGTTTCCATCAAGCTCGTCCATTTCAAAGACAAGAACTTTGCCCAAGAATCTGTGAGTCAATTTAGAGATGGATGATAACATTCCTATCAATGTCTCTAGATTTTTGACTTCATCAAAAGAGTTTGAAATCACATTTTTAATCAATATTGATTCATGATACTCAAATTTGTGAACCAAAAACGCAGTCAGGTTTTCTAGAGATACAGATTGTTTTCCCCTGATGATGTCTTCTGTCTTTTCTTTTATAGTCATTCCAGTCAGTTTATTTACAAAGGAATAGTCAAGTGCCTTTTTCGCAGAATTGTCGCCTTGTTCTGCATTTTCCCTCAGATAATTCAAGAACTTTTCTCGTAGTTGAACAAAGAACTCGTTGTCAAATCCCTTGAGTATTGCATCGTATAATCCAGAGATAGTCTTAGGGGATATGGTAGACAAGTCAATGTAGGAGCATTCCGCATTGTATCGTCCTTTGAGGCTCTTGACATGCAAAGACAGGTGAGTCTTGCCAGAACCTACATCTTGTACAACAGTGATTACTCGAAAATCATTATTTTCAGCAGTCTTGCCTTCTACTTTTCTATTTAATTCCTTGATACATTCAAGTATTGCAGCCTTTGCTTCCTTGTGTCTTTTTCCTCCAAGTATCTTGGCATCTTTTTCAGTTGGAGTTGGGCTGCTTGGATATGGATTTTGATCTAGATTATACGGATACATTAGATGTTCCTCACATAACCGTGAACTAGTCCTCGCATTACAATTCCCTCTTGGCCTCCAGATGATATTTCATATCTATCGTGATGATTCTCAATCAAATTCGTTGCCATTTGGTAGAATTTTTCCTTGGACAAGTTTTGATTTTCACAAACTTTCTCTCGGATTTTGTCAAATGGAACCCATCCAATGGATGTCGATGATTCATTTAGTGAACTGTTAAAGACTCCTTCAAAGTCATCATGTTTGGAACCGGCTTCTCGTAATGAGGCTCGTTCCAACTCTTCTTGCAGCACATCTGCATGTGCTTTTACTTTGGCAATTGATTGGTTTACGCCTGCAAACATGTTAAGCATTAATTTGAATTTTGGGTCATTTTGTGTTACATGCTGGACATAATTCTCGCTTGTCCAAACAAAGTATGCCACGCCCTTTTTCTCAATAAAGATCTGTTCATTTACCTTTAATTCCTCAAGGATACCCTCACATGGCTTTCCGAATGCCTTTTTGAGGTCAACCTTCTTTACCCCATTTATTCCAGAAGACCTGATTTTCTCGAGTATCTCGTCTTTCACAGACAAGGCTCTACAAAATTTTATTTAATATCCAATGTGATACAGGATAACAATTTGGTGAAGATTTGTTACCTCTGGAACCAAGAGAGGATGCATGAGAGAGTCTTGAAAATCAGAGATCAGTCATAATATATGGCATAACAAGATAGAGTCTTTGCAGAATGATGATTGGGTATACTGATATCATGATGAATTATACCTGGGGTATCTGACTGCTTGAAAAATACAAGTTAGCCTCAAGGGTTAAATCTCAAATGACCCATAAATGAATCAATGAGTGACCCGTGGAAAGACAAACTGACTTCGGACCAATATTTTGTGTGCAGAATGAAAGGCACAGAACCACCATTTACAGGAATATACAACGATTCAAAGGAGAAGGGAGTTTACAAGTGCCTGTGCTGCGGAGTAGAATTATTCAGCTCTGAGACAAAATTTGATTCCGGAACAGGTTGGCCAAGCTTTTGGAAACCAATTGCAGACAATGTAAAAGAAGACAAGGATACTAGCCACGGCATGCTAAGAGTCGAGGTAACATGCAAGAATTGCGGATCACATCTTGGACA
>JAKEIJ010000007.1 GCA_022545805.1 Nitrosotalea sp.
GGGTGTATTTCAACAAATTTCAAATGTGAGTATGCTGCAAGTTCCACTGGATGCAATGTGTTTTTGTTTTTATTGTACCATTTGAAGAATTCCACTAACATGGGGAAAACTTCTACAGGGGATGGTGGCATGAACTTGCTTCCTCCTATAGCAACCTGATAATTTCTGATCTTTCCTGCAATGCCTGATTTGGTCTTGTTGAAGAGCTTCCAATGCCATTCTTGAACTTGATTCAAAGACAAATCTACATTTGATTTTAAAATTTCAAAGAAAAGATCCCTGTGTGCCTCTGCCTCTTGAACATCCCTCATTGGTTTACTCCTTGGAGTGATCCCTTTTTCCAACAGGTCAAAGGTCTCTCTGCGGGTAAGTGTGGAACCTTCTATTCTTTGGGTATCATATGTGAAGTTGATTGCAAAATTCTCCAATTCCTTTTCTCGGACAGATTTTGGCATTACTCTCTGGTTTTTTGTAAAGTTTCTTCTGATTTTGTCTATGTCAGAATACCATTTTTTTCTGTAAATGTCATCAAGAAAATCCTTCTTGATTTTTTCTATGTTTGCAGGAATTTTTTTTCCTAGGTAGACCTCTTTTGGTTGAACTTTTCCATTTTCTCTTATACTGTGATTTAGATAATAGTATGTTTGTCCTTTCAATATCTTCTTCTTTATTGTAACCATGTAATCAGTTACCCTTACATATTTATATATTTTCTATTTTTTATCATAATGTAAGGGTATCTTAATATGCACGAAAATAACTTGACGTTTTGTAACTGAGCGACTATGTCTTGATCTCATTTAGTCCTTTAGTTCATTTCCAAGCAATCTTACCAGTATTTTTAACGAAAGAACGATTGGGTATACAATCATGTATTTTATGACACGCTTTAGGTTCTTGTCCCTGTTCATTGCCTCTGCAACGGGAGGACTGCAGCTGTAATACCAGTCCAGTATCTTTTCAAACTGTTTTTTGTGTGATGACTTTAGCAATACCTTGTCTCTATATTCCCGCAAAAACTGGACATGTGGATGTATTTCAGAATCTAGTGCAGCAGTTGCAATGAAACAGCCCTTCTTGGTTGTAGGAGTTGTGGTACCTGAGTTTGAATTTGTGGTATTTACAGTTCCTGTATCCTGAATTGTGGGTCCTGTATTTGCAAAGTTCAAGACTGTTTGTAATACACCATCTGGATTTTTGTAATCTTGGTAACGCCAGGCAAGTGCTCCGGCATATCCTGAATTATTTGCAGATTGCAAAAAATCCTGCAAAGTGGCAGTCTCTTGGGCTGTATCATATGGGCTTGAGCTTGGATGAGACCCACACTCTCCCAGTATGCATGCCTTGCTTGAAAAATCAGATGAACTGTATGTGCCAATCCTTGACTTGGCGCCTGAGGTTGGGGAGCTGTTTGGCGCAGGTGGATTTGGATTGTTGTATGCATGAAAGTCGGAAAAATCTACAAAAGACGAAAGCGACATTGATATGTTTTTTCGCATACAGCCAACTGAGACCTTGATTCCTGATGGAGCCATTGCCTGAGCAACTTTTTCTACAAAGATCTTCAGTTGCTGTTGAGTTACCATGTTTGCCTCTGTAATGCTTTCAGGTTCATTCATGATATCAATTGCAAAGAGTGCGGGCTTGGCCTTTATTGCATTTGCAAGTGGAACAAGTACGTTATTGCAAAAGTCAGTTGGGTCCTGCATTATTTTTAGAATGATTTGCTTTCTTGCAGAAAACAATTCCTGGTATTTTGGAATCCTTGATGGGTCAAGTCCAGAGGGCTGAGATTCTCTTGTGTTCCATGAATCAAAGAGAGCAAGATATAACTTGATGTTATGGTTGTTTGCTTTATCCAGTACAGCAACAAGATTGTTGATAAATTCTGGATCCACACCTGACAGGTTGTTGTTGCCGTCTTTTGTAAAGACCAGTCCCTCTAATTGCTCAAAGAGCCAGAGCCTTACGATGTTTACTCCATTTACCTTGGCAAAATAATTTTCAATGGCCTCTGGATGCTGTGATAGATATGGTAGTCCTTGGGGAATGTTTGGCACTGCAAGGTTTGCTGTTATTGGTGCAGTAGGTGGATATGTCCACAGTGGACCGTCGCTGAACTCAGAGCGGCCAAGGTCATAGCCATACTTGTCTTCGAACCATCCCAGATTGATTCCTACAAGGAACTTGTCCCCAACATTAAGTGACAATGGTGGTATGATATCATATCCAGTACATAAATTAGTAAGAAAAATTACTGTTCAATATGTATTCCATAGAGGTAAGCTCACTTTCAAAATCATATGGTGATACAACAGCAGTAGATGGTATTGATCTCAAGGTGGAGAAGGGAAAGATCTTTGGTTTCTTGGGCCCAAACGGCGCTGGCAAGACTACAACCATGAAGATGCTGACTACGCTAATCCCTCCAAGTTCTGGAACCATGAACATCTTGGGAATTGATGGTACCAAGGCACCACTTGAGATACGGAAAAAGATCGGCGTTGTGCTGCAACAGCCAAGCTATGAACCTACCTTGAGTGTTGAAAAGTCTCTTGAAAAATATGGCATGATGTGGAATGTTGATAAAAAAATTCGAAAGATTCGTGTGGAGGAACTCTTGGTTGCATTTGATCTTGTTGATATTCGGAAAAAGAAGAACGATGACTTGTCTATAGGTCAGAGAAGAAGAGTACAGGTCGCCCGTGAATTTATGCATGACATGGATCTCTTATTCCTGGATGAGCCAACAGTTGGCCTTGACCCGTCTGCAAGAAGGGGTCTGCTTGATTTTATAAAATCCAAAGTAAAGGATGGTCTGACGATATTTTTTACAACGCATATTTTAGAAGAAGCTGAATATCTTTGCGATGATATCGCAATAATCAACAAGGGAAAGATAATTGCAGTTGATACTCCCGATGAGCTAAAGAACAAGTTTGGACGGGAAAAGACCATCAAGATTCATGTATCAGAGCAAGAAAACATCTCGGCTCTATTGTCTGCAATACCTGGCTGCATCATTGAACGTGATTCTGGTGTTATGATAACAGTGCGCTCCAGCCAGTCAGAGCAGGTTCTGCAGGATGTATTGAAGATACTTGCCTCAAATGGTATCGCAGTTGAGGACCTGAGCGTGGTTCCTACAAGTCTTGAGGAGATATTTCTCTCAGTGGTGAAAAGTTCCAATGCATGAGATAATCCGACTTGTAAACCGAAATCTTACGATATCGCTTAACATGGGTTTTGTAATATGGCAGATTATCTTTCCATTGATCTACATTTTCGTTGCAGGCTTTGCATATACTGCACTGATTCATCAGGTTCCATTTGGAAACAAGACACTAGACTATCCTGCATTTATTGCAACTGGGATGATTGGATTCAATATAATGAACAGCACCCTGATCTCTGGGATAATAATCTGGAACGACAGAAGACATGGAATGTTTGAGCAGATACTTGTAGGTCCGTTTACCCGCGCCCAGTATATTTTATCAAATGTGTATACCATTGGAATAATCGGGCTTGTATCTGCAGCAATGATTACTGCAATTGGGTATCCATTGTTTTTCAAGCAGGTCGAGTTTAATGTCTTGACTGTACCTCTTGTTGTATTTGCATCAATAACTGGGTCAATTCTTTTTGGATCCATTGCGTCAATCATATCCACTAGGCTCAAATCAAGTGAGGGCTTTAATGTCGTGATCAATACGGTATTTCTGTTCTTTGCATTTGTCAGTACGGCATTTTATCCTGCACAGGGTGCTCCGCCAATTTTGTCCACTGCATTTTACTTTAACCCGTTGAC
>JAKEIJ010000055.1 GCA_022545805.1 Nitrosotalea sp.
GACAAAATAAAAAATGCCAATTTTTGGCAGTATTTACCGTATCGGGTATTTTTTAGTCAGTTAAATGTCAGACTATCTAAGGATAAATACAACTGTCAAAGCTATCATGACTAGTTGAGCAAGCTAATCCTTAGTTCTGAATTGTTAAACCGCCTAGTCGATGGAAGAACACCATCAAAAGATGATGCTTATCATATTTACCAAGATGCCGAGATGAACCCAACAGACCTTTACAAAGTATCCCAATTTTTGAGAACCAAGAACAAGGGTACAAGGGTGACATACTCAAGAAAAGTCTTTTTCAACCTGATCAATCTTTGCAGGGATACATGCTCGTATTGTACCTACAAGTCAGAGCCAGGTCAAGCCAAAGTTTCAATGCTATCAAAAAATGACATCACTTCACTTGCCAATATGGCAAAAAAACAAAATTGTACTGAGGCATTGTTTGTAACAGGCGAGAGGCCAGAGCAAAAGTACCAAGAGGCAAAAACATGGCTAAAAGAAAATAGATTTTCAAGTACTACAGAATATTTGATAGCAGCATCAGAGATTGCACTGGAGGCAGGATTATTCCCTCACACCAATGCTGGAAATCTCACCAAAGACGAGATGCGCCAGCTAAAGGATACAAATGTGAGCTTGGGTCTAATGTTAGAAAATTCAAGTGAGCGCCTTTCAGAAGAAGGCATGCCGCACCAATTTGCGCCAAGTAAAAATCCTAAAGCAAGAATTAAAGTTCTCCAAAATGCAGGCGAGCTAAAAATACCAATGACTACAGGATTGTTAGTCGGAATTGGAGAAAGTCCACATGAACTAATTGATTCAATTTATGCAATAAAAGAAATTCATGACAAGTACCAAAATATTCAAGAAATAATTTTACAAAACTTTCAACCAAAGATAGACACTCCAATGAAATCAAATCCTACACCACAAGAAAGATACTTCAAAACACTTGTTGCATTGACCAGAATAATATTGCCTGACATGAATATCCAGATACCTCCAAATCTGTCTCCAGTATCATACTCATCATTTTTATCAGCAGGAATAAACGATTGGGGAGGCATATCTCCGATAACCCTTGATTATGTAAATCCAGAATTTCCATGGCCACGTATCAGCGAAGTGAATACAAACTGTGCTGATGCAGGATTTCATCTAAGAGCAAGATTTCCTGTATATCCAGAGTTTTTCCACATGGTAAGCCCGGATCTAGTTTCAAAAATGTCAGAGATTTCAGACTCGGAGAATCTAGTAAGTGCGGAGTATGCAAAATGAACATGTCTTTGCTAGAGTCACTCTTGAAAAATTCTGATCCTCTAATATCAGATACTCTAAACCGCGCACTGGATGAAAAAGAGATCTCAGTTGATGAGGCAACTAGGTTGTTCCATGCAAGAGGACTTGATTTTCATTTGGTAGGCATGGTTGCAGATGAGCTCAGAAAAAGACGAGTTGGCGACATTGTAACATACGTAGTTAATAGAAACATCAACTTTACCAATGTCTGCATAAAACAATGTGGTTTTTGTGCATTTAGTAGAGACTTTCGTGAAGAGGAAGGATATTTTTTGCCAACTGATGAGATAGTAAGACGTGCAAAGGAGGCTCGAACACTTGGTGCAACAGAGATCTGTGTCCAAGCAGGACTTCCTCC
>JAKEIJ010000056.1 GCA_022545805.1 Nitrosotalea sp.
GCTAGTTTTTTCTTGTAGCCAAGCTGCATTTGCCGTGCAATCTGGATTCTCTGGGCCTGTGGAGAGCCTGCTCCATGCATGGATTCGGTGAGATAACCTACTGCATTTCTGCCCAGTGTCATGTTTTCAATCAGTCTCAAAATTCTTATCCTGTTTTCAACATCTACTCCTTTTCGTCCTCTAAGATACTTTTTCAGTATTGGGCCTGTTGTTGGATTTTTCAGATCTTTTTCAGACGGGAGTGTGACAACAAGACCTCCTGCAATATCTTGTGCTAGTCTGCCGATTTCATATGGAAATCTAGGTACGTTATGTTTTGTAACATTTGCTAGCATGTCATCATTGAGCCAGACACCAGACTTGGTTCGATGGGCCTGAGACGAGGAAGCAATGCCAGATGCATATATTGTTTCATTGAGATGAGTCATTTCTACAAGTTTGTCCTTGATGTGAGAAACATCTGGAACCCCGTTGTAATCCGCAATTGCAGCAGCTGCACCAATTAGAACATCACCAAGACCTGTCTTGCACACATAACTTCTTCGGTGATAACACGTAAATCGTTCTACAAGCATTGCAGCAAATTCATACTCGCCAAACATGAATACTTTATCCCATGGAATGAAGACTCGATCAAAAACAATGAGTGCCTCTTGGCCTGAAAATTTTGCATTTCCTGCATCAATATCTCCATCCTCCATGCTTCTTGTATCACATGACTGGCGTCCATAGATGTATGTGATTCCAGGAGCATCGGCAGGCATTGCACCGACTACTGCATAATCCTTGTCACCTTCCAATAATCTCATTGTAGGCATTACTACTATCCAATGTGAATTTATGCAACCTGTCTGGTGGGCCTTGGCACCTGTAACAAATATTCCCTTGTCATTTTTTTCTACTACATGTAAGAATACATCTGGATCTTCTTGCTGGTGTGGCGCCTTGCTTCTGTCTCCCTTTGGATCAGTCATGGCACCGCCAATAACAAAATTCTCTTGCTGGATCATTTTTATAAAATCTACTAGTCGCTTGTGATAATTGGTCTTGTGTTTTTCATCAATCTCAAAAGTAACAGAATATAATGAATTTAGTGCATCCATTCCTACACATCTTTGAAAACATGTTCCGGTGAGTTGGCCAAGTTTTCTTTGCATTTTATTTTGGTTTACCAGATCATCTGCACTTTCGACTATATGCAAAAATCTGTTGACTTGCAGACCAGTTATGGATGATTTTGCAGTTGCCATTTCAGAATCCTTTTCTGCAAGATCATATGTCTCTGCCACTGCATTTATCGATGGTCTAATCATTGGATGGTCGACGGGTTCTTTTACAAGTTCACCAAAAAGGTAGACTTTCATGTCACGACCTCTGAGACTTTGGATGTACTCAGCAGCCGTCTTAATAGGCATATCAGCTAATACCCTTTGCAAGTAATATAAATATTATAACAAAATTGTTGTTTTTCAAGCTAGTCCGATTCTTACGTCGACTACTTTGCACCCCTTGCCTTTTTCAAAGACAAGAACTGGATTCATATCAAGTTCTTTTATTTCTCGGAAATCAGTAACAAGTTGGGAGATTCGCTGAATACAGTCTGCGAGCTTTTTGACATCAGACGGTTTCTCCCCCCTGACACCTTGCAACAACTTGTTTGTTTTAATAGACGATATCATTTCATCTGCTTCGGTATCTGTAACAGGAGCAACTCTGAATGTGACATCCTTTAGTACCTCAACATAGATTCCGCCCATGCCAAACATAACTACAGGACCAAATCCCAGTTCTTGCTTTGAGCCTACGATGGTCTCTTTTCCACCCTTTACCATCTCTTGAACCAGTACACCCTTGATGATGGCTTTCTTGTCGTATTTTTTTGCGTTTTTAATTATTTCTTTAAAGGCCTTTTTGACTTCTTGCGGAGTCTTCAATCCAACTTTGACTCCACCAGCATCTGACTTGTGAATAATTTGTGGTGAAGCTATTTTCATTACAACTGGATATCCAATTTTTTTTGCTGCAACTGTTGCCTCTCTTTCTTTTGTAGCAAGAATGCTTTTTGGTACAGGAAAGCCATATGCGCGTAAAACCTCTTGGCCTTCTTCTTCCAACAGGTTCTTTCTTCCCTCAGATTTTACCTTGGCAAATATTTGTTCTACCTTTTTCTTGTTTACCTTGAATTGTTGTATCTTTCCTTCTGACGTTTGAGACCATTGAGCAAATCTTAGCATTGCCTTGAGTGCACGTATTGCCTTTTCGGCATAGCTGTAATATGGAACACCCCCCTCTGCTAGAATTTCTTTATTCTTTATCCCTTCATCAAGGCCCATCAAGCTTGCAAGAATTGTTTTATTGTATTTTTTTGATGCACTGACAACTACTTCTGCAAGTTTATTGTAATCAAGTGTAGCAGAAGGCGTACACATTGTAATGACAGAGCCAGTATTTGGATGAGCAAGTACTAGATTTAACACGTGATCAAATCTATTAAAATCAGCATCCCCTACGATATCAACGGGATTTCTAGAAGTTCCCCAAGGAGGAATTACTGCGTTTATCTGTGGTCTAATGTCCTCAATATTTGCCATCTTTATTCCAATCCTGGAACAGGCATCAGTAGAAATTATTGCAGGTCCTCCGGCATTTGACACAATGACCAAGTCTCCCTTGGAAGGCAGTGGTTGTTTTGAAAAGGCAGTTGCATAATCAAACAACTCCTCCATCGTATCAACCCTGATTGCGCCTGATTGTGTAAGCAATGCATCATAGATTTCATCAGAGCCCATGAGTGCACCAGTGTGAGACATGGCTGCCTTGGCACCCTCTGGACTTCGGCCAGATTTTAGCACCAGTACAGGTTTTTTTATTTTATTTAATCTTGTAATTTGTTTGCATATCTTCAAAAATTCTCGTCCATTTGTCATATCTTCAAGATACATGACAATGACCTTTGTCTGCTCGTGCTCTGCCAGCATTTTTAGAATGTCAACTTCGTTTAGATCTACTTTGTTTCCCATACTGATTACAGAAGAAAATCCAATTCCCTGAGCACTTGCGTCCTCAACTAGTGCTGCGCAGATAGCTCCACTTTGGGATACAAGTGCAATTCCACCAGATTTTGGAGTCACTTTGAGAAAAGTTGAGTTCATCATTGTTTGAGGTGCCAAGTTCATTACACCAAGACAATTTGGTCCTATGATCTTGATGTTATACTGCTTGGCAATTTCTGCAAGCTTTCGTTCAAGCTTTGCTCCCTCTTCATTGACTTCTTTGAATCCAGCTGTTATGACAATTGCTCCCTTGATTCCTTTTTTGCCACACTCTTCAAGTACTGCTGGAACAACATCATTTTTTGTAACTACAACTGCAAGATCAATCTCATCTGGAACATCAAGAACTGATTTGAATGCTTTTTTATCAAATACAGTTTCTCTCGTAGGACTGATTGGAAGTATCTTTCCAGTGTACCCCTTTAGTATGTTAGATGTAATGGCACGCCCTACACTTCCTTCTTTATCAGACGCACCTATTATTGCAATAGATTTTGGAGACAGAAAAATAGATTCGCTCATTTTAACGAGATGGACTCAAATGGATTTGTATAATAAGTTTATCCAAGAAAAGCGCCTGATCCCGCATATTAACTGCCAAGCATCTTTCCAGCAATGTTCTGATTTCGCGGTATCCAGTTTATCTTGAGGTTTGGAAACTTGGATATCAAGTCCCATGTATCCCTTGCAAGAGTTCGCAACTGATCATTGTTAATAGCAAACTCGTGGTTTAATTGTGAAACTGTATTTTTTGAGTCGCTATAGATTATGATTTCATCTGTAGTGCCTGAGAACTTTTTCAGTACGGAGATTATGGCCATGTATTCGGCTTGGTTATTTGTGATGTTTGGCTCTTTTTTGTAAAATGATTCTCCTGTTTCCTTGACAAAAAAGCCAAATCCTGAATTTGGACC
>JAKEIJ010000057.1 GCA_022545805.1 Nitrosotalea sp.
ATGGTATCAGGACTGTGTTCTGCTTGAGAAATCAGATCAAGAGCAACGAGTTCTGCATCTGCAGTAACATCCGCTATTATAGCAAGCTCGGTGGGTCCTGCAACCATATCAATTGAGACCACCTCACTGAGCAGTGATTTTGCAAGTGTGACAAATGTACCACCTGGGCCCACTATCTTGTCTACCTGAGGTATTGTCTCGGTGCCATATGCCAATGCTGCAATGGCCTGTGCTCCACCTATTCTATAGAACTGGTCTACACCGCAAATGTCTCCAGCGACTAGTGTTAATGGGTCTATCTGCCCTTTTTCATTAGAAGGAGACACTGCTATTATTTTCTTGACACCCGCAACTTTTGCCGGAATAACAGACATGACAATGGTACTAGGATATCTTGCTTTTCCACCAGGAATGTAACATCCTACAATATCAATTGGTGAGAATGTTTTTTTTATTACAACTCCATCAGATGTTATAGATATATCAAGCAGATTTTTTCGTACAGCATTCTCAGATTTTTCCAGTCTTGTTTTTGCAAGTTTTATTCCAGCAATCTGTTCTTTTTTGACCTTAGAGTATGCGGACTTGATCTCTTGTGGTGTAATCTGTAATGAACGAATTTGTGTGCCGCTAAACTTTGTTTCATACTCCTTGAGAGCCTTGTCTTTTCGTTTTTGTATATCAGATATGATTGACAGTACTTTTTGTCTTACTGCGTTATTCGTTTTTGGTCTCACAGATTCCATAATAGAACCCATGTCTTTGATATCGATGATTCGCATCAACTTTCTTCATCACGTTTTATCTCCTCAAGTGCCAGTATCTGTTTAGGTTCATGTACTACTAGACCTTGAGCGATTTTTCGTAATTTCGGAATCATTTTGTGAAATTCAGATTTTGGAATTACTGTGTTTATGCCATACCATCCTTTTTCACTCAGAGGGCTTATTGTAGGACGCTTGAGAGAAGGTAGCTCACGTAATAACCTGTCAAGGTGTTCTTCTTTTACATTCAGAAATAGGTGTAGGTATTTTTTTCCTTCTACTGCACCTCGCAACATAGTTACTATGTCATAGATTTTTTCTCGTTTTGATTTGTCTTTGAGAGATGTCTTATTTGCAATTAATACTGCCGATGACTCCATCACAGTTTCGATTATTTTCAATTGATTTTGTGTCAGAGTAGTACCAGTCTCTGTTACATCTATTATGGCATCAACATCCTCCGGAGGTTTTGCTTCTGTTGCTCCAAAAGAGAGGAAGATCTGGATGTTCTTATTTGTACCTTGACTTAACCATGGTGTTACAATGATTGGTTGTTTTGAACCATAAAGTTTCTTGTAGCTTTTACATTGCATGATAAACTTGGCTGTTGTATTCAGATATTCGGAAGAAATTCTCAGAATTTTTTTCTTCTTTGCGTAAGATACAATCATGTCATCTAATGATTTGAAATTATAAGAATCAGGGATTGCAATTACAAGTCTTATTTTTCCATATTCTAAATCAAGAAGTATTTCCACATCAGAGTTTGTTTCTTTGACCCAATCTCTTCCCGTTATACCTACATCATATAGACCTGCAAACACTAAATTCGGAATTTCTTGAGGACGCAGCATTTTAACTGAAATTTTTGGATCGTCTAATATCACACGATAGGTTCTGTCCCTTCTAACTACTCGTGTCCATGATCTCTCAAGTATCTTAAAAGTAGCTTCTTCTATGCTACCTTTTGGAACAGCAAATTTTACCAACGTAGTCCTAACAAACTTCTTTGGATATATATTTAGTCGCCTAGAGATTCTCTAGAATTTCCTTTGCCCTGGTTACTGAGATGTTTCCTTCTCTAGTCATTTGGGCTATTACACTGGACATCTTTTCTTGTGGAACTCCAGCACTTGCAGCTATGTTTTGTGCATGTAGTTTCATGTGTCCTTTTTGTATTCCTTCTGAGGCCAGTGCTCTTATAGCACTAAGATTTTGTGCAAGTCCTGCAGCTCCTATAATACAAGATAGTTCGCGGGCAGATTTTACGCCTAGAATTTTTACACATGTCTTTATCATCGGATGAATGTTTATGATTCCACCAACTATTCCCACTGACATTGGTACTTCGATCTCCCCAACTAAATTTCCATCTTGATTCTTTTTCCATTTGGTAAGTGATGAATACTTGCCATCCCTTGATGCATATGCGTGTGCTGCCGCTTCTATTGCTCTCGTATCCTGTCCAGTAGAATTTGCAACCGCAATTATTCCATTCATTATTCCTTTATTGTGAGTGACAGCTCTGTACGGATCATTTGCAGCAAACTCATAGGCCCAGATTATGTTATCAACAATATCTTCTCCTCCCAAATCTTCTTTATCAAAAATAGCTGTACCCTTTACCAGCCTTTTTGTTGAATAATTAGACAATATTTTTAGAATCACTCTCCCTCCAGTTATTTTTTCAATCAGCGGTGCAATTGCTTCACACATGGTGTTGGTTACATTAGCACCCATTGCATCTCCTACATCAATTAGTATCTCAACAACAAGTATAGAGCCTGACTCTGTCATGACTTCTTTACATGAAACTTTTTTAGCGCCCTTTCCCATTGTTGAAAGAGTTTTGCTTTTTGAATTTGCAAGAACAAGGATCTCCTCAGATTTTTCCATGATTTTGGAGATAGCAGATTTTACATCAACATCGACAACTTGGACTTGGCCAATACTGTATGAATCATCAGCTTCCATTGTGAAACCTCCGTGTTTTCGTGCAATCTTGGCTGCCTTTGATGCAGCTGCAATAACTGATGGTTCCTCAATCACCATTGGAATGAGATAGTCCTTCCCATTTATTTTGAAATTTGTAGCTATACCAAGTGGATATGATACGATTCCAATGGCATTTTCAACCATGTTGTTGGCTTGATCAAAATTAATGCCTCCATCATTCTTTAGAGTTTGAATATCTTCTTTTGAAAGATTTGAGAATGATTCTAACGCTTTTAGTTTTTCATCCCTTGTCTTTTCATGAAATTTTGGAATTGATGAATCAGACAATTTATTTGATCACTCTCAATAACTTGTCGTCTGTTTTGTCTGGAAA
>JAKEIJ010000058.1 GCA_022545805.1 Nitrosotalea sp.
GTCCCGCTTGACACAATACAGATTCTTTTTGGAAATTGTTTTACAAATAAATCAATGACATCAGGTCTGAGAGTCGGCTCGCCACCAACCAGGGTAATAATGAAGACGTGTTTTTTCTTGAATTTCTCATCAATCACTTTTTGCCATTGCTCAACTGTAAGCTCTTCATTCTCTTTTCGGTTTAGCCACCAATAGCAATGAGTGCAGTGCAGGTTGCATATGTTGATTATATCAGCAGAACCATACAACGGACTCTTTCTATGAAACAATCTATAGCCTGCGAATTTCCCAAATAAGTGAAAGTAACAAGGCATCTCACGGACAATCTGTGCTACTCCTCTACCCATTATTTCCAAGATATATCATATAACATCCTGCTGGTTAAAAGACATTTTTTCCTGAATTTCTAATTTTTACAATGGCAGAGTACGCCTCCATTTGTCAATTTTTGTACTAGTTAGCGCACATGAGTGTAGTAGTACATTTTACCTTTGATAGGTGACGTATTTTTGTTGCAATTATTTCTCGGATCTCGTCTATGTTTGAGCACTCCAGTTTCACGATGACATCATAGTTACCAAATACACCTTGTACTTCTTTTACCGAATCTAACGGTCTCACACCTTCGACAATAGTTCCTTCCGCACCCATCTCACAGTTTATCATAACATATGCGGTTTCCATTACAATAATTGGTATTCATCATATATGAAATTTTTGATATATCTCAAAAATTAATCAATTTTTTTATAAACAGCAAATACACATTCTGATATGCGGTACATCAGAATTTAATAAAAATAGAAAAAAAGGTAAAACTACTTGTCGCCCATTAGGAAGGTGACATTTACAGTAGTTGTTACATCTTGGTTTGCGGCAAATACTGGTGTTGACACGTCAGCCATAGCCTTTGCGCCATAGTACATTGGTACTGGCGGCATGTTAAACTCTGACAGGCTAACCATTTTTACGCCGATTATCTTTTGGCCTAGTGGATCAATTGCTTTTCCTGCTCTCGATTGGGCATTCAAGACTGCCTTGCTTAGCAGATCATCTTGCACGCTTTGTTGCTTGTCAGGAGAGAGTGAGAATGAAATATTGTCTACTCTGTTTGCTCCTGCGCCTGTTGCAGCATCAATTACATTTCCTGCAAGCGATAGCTTGGTGGTCTTGACATACAAAGTGTTTGAAGCTCTGTACCCTGTAAGCACTGACTTGTGTACACCGATGGTTGGATCAGGTACAGAATCATTGTACACTGGATAAATTGAAAATCCAGCAGTGCTGATCTCATCTTTGGTTATTCCAGTGTTCAAGACAGCATTTACCACGTCAGTCATCATCTGAGCGTTTGAACTTGTTGCATCTTTGGCAGTCTTTGCCTCGGTGTCAACGCCAAACTGAACAGTAACCAAATCTGGTGTTACAGATGTGGTTGCAGAACCTGTGACAGATACTGTTCTCTCTCGTGATGCTGGTATTACAGGTGCTTGTTGTCCATAAGCCCCTTGAGAAATTTCTAGACTTGCAAATACTGCAGTTGAAACAATCAATATTGCAGCAAGTGTTGCAAGCATAGTTTTTTTCTGGGTTGTCATCATATACCATATAGTACGTAGAGCTTATAGGCTTTGATTAAATTTCATTTTAACTTAAATTTTTTTAAAAAATTAGATTACAACGTACAAAATAATGTATTTTTTATCAAAACTAGGCCAAAGTACAATTTTGTATTATTTTTTTATTTTTCGAAATTTTGCAAATGTACGTATTCCAAGAAATACTGCAAAAAATGCAGCAGTGGCTCCAGCTATTGCAATTACAATCATCACAGGATCTGGTAATATGACAGACGGTTCTGGACTTGCAATATTGGTAGCAGCAAAGGGAGCAATGGTTCCATTATTTCTCAGAGACTCGGTTGCATGTGAGAAACTTTTTTGTGCAACATCCTGAGTCGGTACACTCTGATTTGCATTCTGCGCCTGTTCTACAAGATAAATCGCAGAACCTACTATAACAAAAGCTGCAATGCTTGCCAGGTAATGACGCAGTTGTAGAAAGATTGCCTCTTTTTTTGATTTTGAAACATTATTTTCGGTAGAATTTGTAGGAGGAACTATAACAAATGCAGTCTTTACAGGACCATAGTATTTCATCTGTTTATTTTTTGAGCTAAGTTCAATTTTTTCTACTTTTATCAATCCAACACCAAGTAAACGATTGATGTGCCAATTTACAAGAGGAAGTGAGATATTCAGAGATTTTGCCAATTCGTTTGTGCTGGATACACCCTGCGATATCTTGCCAAATATTGCTCGGCCAGTGTCGTTTGCCAGTTCCTCCCCGATTATTTTTATCCGTTCATCTTCAGTGCTGATTACTTCAATGTGCTCTTGGGCCTTTACAAGAAAATCAGAGTTGTCGTCTCCTGACATGGTATAATGGTACCATCGCTCGAACATATAATTGAACAGTGTTTCTACAATCATGCGCAACTCTTTTCTTTACATGGAACAGTATAGTTTTGAAAAAATAAACATCGAAATTTACCTCACAATGCCAGATTGGAACTAATGATCCCATGCCAGTTCCAGACTCTTTTCATATAGTAATCACAAAGTGACTATATCTTGGAATCTAGCACGTCAGGGGTAGAGAAATCAATGGATATTATGGACTACCAAGATAGGAAGATACTCAATGGGTAGGATAGACTCCAAGGAGATGAAGACAGTAGTAGTACTTGCCGTAGAACATACATTGTTGAAGATAGGCAAAAAGACGTTGGAAAAAGTCCAAGAAGAGATGCATCAAAAATACAAATGTGACATATCAGATTGCTATGAGCATCCAGAGTACCTAGGTGAGATTCTCAAAGATCTCTTTGGTGATTCATATCATGAAGTTGTAGGAGACGTAAACAAGTATCTTGACGAGTTTGCATACCAAAAACCAATAACAGAATTTTTAGCTAAAATCAAGTAACATTGAAACAACTTACGGTTGTCCATGATTTGGTAAGTTCCTCA
>JAKEIJ010000059.1 GCA_022545805.1 Nitrosotalea sp.
AAACCCATTCCTTCAAAAACAGTGCCGTCTTCTAAAATCAACATACCAAACTTGTTTGCATAATTGTCTTTTTTTGTTGGAATCCTTGAAACCCTCTGCATGTGGATTTTAATAGGGATTTAAATTTTATGCCGATCTAAAGTTCAAACTTCCACCAAAATTAGAAAAATACGAAATTGCAAGAAAATATTTGAAAATAAAAATTTTAGAGTGCCTTGAATTGTTCAGTCCATTTGTAGTATGCTCGTATCATTTCCATACTAACACTTGGCTTTCTTCGAGATATTATTTCCTTAAAGTCTGCTGTCGTAAGTACACGTGGCTGCGATTTTGGCTCTCCGAGCACCTCCTCTCCAAAGTGTGGAGAGTGGAACAAGTCGTTTACAACCATTAATTGTGCAGACTGGCAAATGTCTTTTACATCTGATGCACTGTATCCGTCTGCAAGTTTTGCAAGTTCCATGGCCTTTACTTTCTCGTCCTTGTGCAATGGAGCAGTATAGAGATTGAATAGATTCTCTCTTGCTTCAAGTGATGGCAATGATACATAGACTCTCTTGGTAAATCTTCTAAGAAACGGCCAGTCAAGACTCCATGGCTTGTTTGTAGCACCAATGACATAGAGTTTGAGGTCTTTTCCTTTTCCGTTTATTCCATCCATTTCAGTCAAGAATTGGTTTTTGACACGAATCTCTCCACCAATCTCACTGTTACGGTTGCCAAGAAGCGAATCTACTTCGTCAATGAATAGTATAACTGGGAGTCCTTCTTTTTCTGCTAGTCCCCTTGCCATCTGGAATAACTTTGAAACATTTTTCTCTGCTTCACCTAGCCACTTGCTCATCATAGATGCTGCATCTACGTTGATAAAGTAACCATCAATCTCATTTGCAGTAGCTGCTGCAATGACTGTCTTACCACAACCCGGTGGACCATAAAGTAAAATTCCTCTTGGCCATCCAAGTGGGAACAAGTCAGGTCTTTTCGCAGGATATACGATTGATTCTCGTAAAGCATTTTTTGCATCCTCTAAACCAATAACTTCTTCCCATGTTACGTTGGGTTTTTCTTTCATAATAAGCGAGTCTAGTTCATTTTTAGTAAGAGACTGTTTTTGCTCTTCAGGAGTTGCCTTTGGATCTACTGCTGGCTCTAGTTCTACATTATTCATCTGTAGTGCCTTGATACGATTCTGGTATGCGGCAGTCCTTTCTTGGTATACTTTATTTAATTTATTTTCTGGATAAAGTTGGATTAATTTAACAAGTGATTCGATTGCTCTCTGATAATTTGCAATTGCCATTCCTCTGGCACCTTGTGAATCAAGTTTTATTGCTTCTGCTGCAAATTTGCTTGCACTATTTTCTAATTCTTGTGGGGCTAGACTCATAATATCATCAACTATATCTCGACTGCAGTTCTTCCAAGGTAATCACCAGTGTTAACTCGTCTAGCAGAATTTGTTAAATTAATTGAACCAACCTCTGGTATGGAAACTTCGGTCTTTACAGGTACTATTTTTACAGGTTCCTTGGCTGGAGCAAGCGTATCTAAAAGCGAGGGTATCTTAAAATCGTCAATCTTGGTCTGAGAGCCTTTCTGGAAGGCAAGGTTGCAAGCCACATCGTCATGAAGTGTCTGAATTTGTTGTAGTGCAAACTCTGCAGATATAACCAAATCCTCAAGCTCATCTTTCATCCCATTAACAGAATTTGCCGCATGAAGTATTATCTCAATGAATTCCTGTAAAAATGACTTGATCTCTTTCTTGTCTTGGTATTTTGTAAGCAAGTATTCAGAGGCATGCATTATCTGTCTAATGTCTTTTAGTTCCTCAGCAGACAGGGTCTCAATAAAAGTATCAGAGACATCCTTGTCTTTTTGAGATATTTTAGTGTCAATCTTTGAAGAAAGTGTTCTTATCTTGTCTAAATGCCCAGACAAGTCTAATTGGCCATCATTTTTTGTAAAATTAATCATTGATGCCCAAGCCTTACCAGAAATCTAGATTAGGGAACTGCTTGTTTATTTTAGAGTCGGCGATCAATTTAGCTTCATCTAAGAGCCTGCTTGAGACCTCATTTGCCTTGGCAAAGTCTAGTGTTGTGCTTCCCAAATGTGCTGCATCAATTATTATTCCACCTAGCAATAGTGACAACTCTCCCAATTGAAAATCCATGGCAGGCATTAGTGCCAAGAGCTTTGACCGAATTGTCCTTACAACAGAGATAGTAGGAGAAAGAACAGTAGGTACGTTTCCAAGCCCAACTATACAGTCAAGGCTTCGTCTTATCTGTCTCAAAGATTCTATAGTATAAGACAGTTCAAGCTCATATCTTACCTGTTTTTCAAGTGTAGCAAGTGATGTACAGTCCTTGTCAAGTCGCTTGTACAAGTCAATATTATTTTGAGTTACATCATGTCTATGTTGCACCAGAACATCAAGAAGACTATCTACAATCTCAGTCGCATAGTCTATTCTTGGCTTGATAGTACTTGCACGTACAAGTTGGCTTTTACTTTGATTTTCTATTACCCATTTTGATTGGTTCATTCCCAAGCAAGAGACCCGACTTTGTACTTATACGGGCCTTGTTACACCAAGTGGTGTAACCATGGTAACACCGGCAGAGGATACAGCTTAGTATTTTTTCGAATCTTTGTTCAATGAATTTAGCTATTCAGTTTACCTTCCAACTTGTTAATCTCACTCATGGTTAAAGGTCAAGACCTAGCCGTAAGCCTTGAAGAGTTTGGATTAAGTAAATACGAAGCCCAAGCATATGTTACCCTGATTACAAAGGGCACGATTTCCGCAGGTGAGCTTGCATATTATTCCAACCTACCAAGAACCAAGGTTTATCCAACTCTATTAAAACTTGAAAGAAAAAAAATAGCAATAATATCAAAAAGCAAACCAATCATGTGCACCGCGATTGCACCCGAAGATGCATTTGATGAAATCATACAAGAGCAGATTAATCGAGTGAATGCAATGAACAGCCTCATTACAAAACTAAAACAACTAAGCGAAGACAGCAAGAAAGCAAGAGGTTCAGAAGAGCAGAGATATTTCCACTTGGCTGCAAATTATGTATTCAAACAACTACAAACTATGATAGAGGGTTCCAAGACTTCGATACACATAGTGATTGATTCATGGGGATTGAATCTATTATCACAATGCAAAGAAGTTCTTCTACATGCCTTGCGAAAAGATATCGACATCAAGATGGTCATACCTACAAGCCTTGTAGGTTCTGAAACATTTCATGGACTGCCAGCTGGAATCAAGATAAAAACATCAGACATTGCTCAGAATGTATTCATTTTTGACGATTCTGAAATACTCATGATAAATGGCAACAATGGAAAGGGTGCGATATTTCACTCAAATGATGTATTGGGAACAAACCAAGTCAAGTCATTTGATCAAATATGGAAAAATGGAGTCAAGATAAGCAATCTAGGAGACATGACAAAGAGTGAAGCTCAAGAAGCATTAAAGGCAATTCAGATCATAACCCAGAACGGATTAGGCTATGTTTTGAATTCCATGATAAACTCAAAGAACAAAGCAGTAGACATTTTGAACTTTTTGAACAAAAACGGAATTGATCTTGAATCAAAGACACTTGATGAAATAATATCTTTGGTAGATTCCACACTTGACATAACATGTTCTGGTCATCTACGTTACGAAGCCAATGCAAACCACTTTGTGATAGAATCAAAGCTCAACAGTGGTCACTCCATCCCATGGGCATTATTGCTTGAAGGATATCTAAACAAGAAAGGAATCAAAACCAAGATGATTTACAATGACCACGTACACAGTGGCGAACGAATTCACATCAAAGTAGATTCCAAAATTAGTGTCACATCATAGACAATTGCACAAAACCAACAGACCAGATTGTACCTTTATAATATGAGATAGTTCATCCCACCCTTGAATGCAGTTATCAACTGATTTTAATCCAAAAAAAATAGAGGACGAAGTCAAGGAGTATCTATCAGGATATGATCTAGAGAAACTAATTTCAGAGTCACAAAACAAGACCAAGAAAATTGCGTTCATAGAAGGACCTCCCACCATGAACGGCATTCCACATGCAGGTCACCTTCGAGGAAGAATAATGAAAGACTTGTGGTACCGATACATGACTTTACGCGGATACAAGGTAACTTTCAATGCAGGATGGGATACACAAGGACTTCCAGTTGAACTACAGGCAGAAAAAGAATTAGGAATTTCAGGTGGCAAATCCCAGGTTATCGAATCAATAGGAATTGAAAAAATAGTTGCAGAATGTAAAAAGATTGTTTACAGATTTAATGAAAAATGGGTAGAGTTTGACAAACTTTTAGGCATGTCATTTAACCAACAAAAAGCGTACTGGACATACAAAGACGAGTACATTGAACGCGAATGGAAGTATCTTAAAAAAGCCCTAGAGATAGGAGTTTTATCAGAGTCATACAAGGTAGTGGCATACTGTCCAAGCTGCCAGACATCATTGAGTCACGCAGAAGTCAATCAGGGATATGATACCGTAGTAGACCCATCACTTTACTACAAGGTCAAGCTGCAGGACGAGGATCTTTACCTAATTGTTTGGACTACAATGCCATTTACTTTGGTTACAGATACAATGGTGGGTCTGAATCCAGATGAAAATTATGTTTACGTAAAAGTTGGAAATGAAACATGGCTTGTTGGAGAAAAAAGATTAGAAGAGTTCATGAAAGAAACAAAAATTGAAGAATACACAGTTGTAAAGACTGTAAAAGGATCCACATTAGAAGGGAAAAAATACATCCACCCATTATTAGGAGAGATTCCAGGATTAGAAGAGTCTTCAAAATCATCCAACTTTCACATTGCCGTTGCAGAAAATTTTGTCGACATACAAACAGGAAGCGGCCTTGTTCACTTGTCCCCTGCCAATGGAGAAGAAGATTTTGAAATTGCATCAAAAAGAAAAATATCAATATTTAATCCAATAAATGACGAGGCAAAATTTACAAAAGAAGCAGGAGCATATGCAGGATTATTTGTAAGGGACGCTGATGAAAAAATAGTAAATGCACTAAAAGAAAAAGGTGCACTCGTCAGAATTGGCAAGATAAAACACCAATACCCATTGTGTTGGCGGTCGCAGCACAAGTTACTTTGGCTTGCAAGAAGAGGATTTTTCTATTTTTTGGATAGACTAGGAGACAAGGCAGTAAAGGCTGCAGAGAGCGTAGAATATTTCTACGAGCCTCCAAGAAACAGGTTTTTGGAGATAATAAAAGACAAACATCCTTGGTGTATCTCAAGGGAACGCATCTGGGGCTGTCCTCTGCCCATGTGGAATTGCAAAAACTGCCATCACGCCAAGTGGTTTTTCTCAAGAGATGAGCTAGTAAAATCAGCAACTGAGCTTCCAGACGGACCAAATTTCGAACTGCATAGACCATGGATAGATAACATATCCATAAAATGTGAAAAATGTGGAAACAGAATGGAAAGAGAGCAATTTGTTTTGGACACATGGCACAATAGTGGTGCAGCACCATACGCATCATTATCAGATACAGATTACAAGGAACTCATCCCCGCACTTTTCCTAACAGAGGGGATAGATCAAACAAGAGGATGGGCATACACATTACTTATTGAAAATGTAATTTTCAACAATTTACCCATTGCACCGTTCAAATCATTTTTGTTCCAAGGTCATGTACTTGATAAAAATGGCAACAAGATGAGCAAGAGTAAAGGAAACGTGATGGATGCAATCGAATTACTTGGAAAATATTCTGTTGACCTTGTAAGATTATACTTTATGTGGAAATCAAGTCCAATTGAGCCAATTAATTTTAGTACAGATGAACTCGTGTCAAGACCATATCAAATTCTGAGAACTTTGTATCATCTTCATTTGTACTTTAAACAAAATAGCGATTACGACAAGTATGATAAAACACACAACATACAATGGGCAAAAGAAAAAAATCTCTTAAAAGAATCAGAGATCTGGATTTTATCAAAGCTTCAAAAATTAATTTCGTCAGTTACAGGGTCACAGGATAAGTGTAGATTCCATGAAGCATCAAGAGCAATAGATGATTACCTGA
>JAKEIJ010000060.1 GCA_022545805.1 Nitrosotalea sp.
ATACCATGGTAAAAGATGCAATCAAGGCATCTGTGAATTCCGGTATAAACGTGATTGATACTGCGATTAACTATAGAGCACAAAAGGCTGAAAGATCTGTGGGAAAGGCAATCTCTGAGATGATTGAATCAGGGGATGCAAAAAGAGATGAGATCTTTGTCAGCACAAAAAATGGCTATGTTACAAATGATGGTGATGTCAACGAAGATTTTTGGACAAACATACAAAATACACTTGTCAAACCAGGCGTGATAAAATCAGGAGATATATCATCAGGGTATCATTGTATGACGATACCATACCTGCAGGACCAACTTGCACGCAGCATGAAAAATCTAGGGCTTGCCTGCATAGACTTGATGTACATACACAATGCTGCAGAGGGACAACTACAAGATGTCTCCAAGGAAGAATTTACAAAAAAACTAAGAGAAGTTTTTGAGTTTTATGAAAGCCAAAGAAAGAGTGGTACCATCAAGTATTATGGAATGGCAACATGGGAATGTTTCAGGGTGCCAGTGAATCATCCGCAATATCTCTCAATTTTTGAGATTTCAAAACTAGCAAAAGATGTTGGCGGACAAGACAATGGATTCAAGTTTATCCAGTTGCCATACAACATGTATCTTGATCAGGCACTTACACTAAAAAATCAAGGAGATGTAAACCAGTACACCATACTGGAATCATGTATTAACTTGGGTATCGGAGTCTTTGCAAGCGTTCCGCTAATGCAAGCAAAACTTCTCGCGCCAAATGTTTTGCCAGAGTTTGGGAATTTGTCCAAGCCGTCTCATAGAGCAATGCAGTTTGTAAGATCAACACCTGGAATCATCGCACCACTTCTTGGACAAAAGACACAAGCACATGTGCAAGAAAATTTGGAGCTTTTGAGCACACCAGTTTTGAGTCAAACAGAGTTCTCAGAATTGGTAAGCAAATTGTCATCATAGATGAGTTTAGATGTCATGATACCGTTAGGATACCATGAATACATTAGAACTGACTACATTACTGCATGAATTGATTTCAGAGCAAAACAAATGCGACAGCCAACTATACTTTGAGAAAAATACAAACTTTGACAAGCGAGATAGTATCATCAAAAAGATACTAGATTTGAACAATACAGACTAAGAGAAAAAGTAAGACTCGGAATCATTTGAAAAATTTCCAGGTAGAGTTTTTACAACTTGACGCCTTTTGATAGGTCTTCTTTCTTTTCTGTAACATTAACAGATGATGTATTTCTTGATACGTTAGATATTTTTCCAGAATCTTCTCCTACCATGTCAAAAACAATTCTAAGCTCCACTATTTTCGTTGCAATGGTACCAAAATCCGCAAACTTGGCAAATACATGGTAAAGACCGTCTGCAAAGCCGGTTTTGGATACAATGCCATGTTTGAAATTTATATGAAGAGGCAGTTTTGCATCGTTTTCTTTTTTGTGAAGTTCATCAAATTCTCTTGATGATAGTACATTTGCAGGATCAGCTATGATAATTTCTCCAGTGTCTACACCAACGGTGCCGATATCCTTCCATTCGTATGCAGTGGCGTTTCTAGTTTCTGTCATTTTATCATGTTCCTTTGAATTGTACTACACCCTCATCGCTATTAAACCGGCATTAGGGTACACATTGCGAGGCTTTTAATCTCAGAGAGTACCATAGATACCGTAGAGTGGTGTGAGTTTGCACATCCCTGATATAATATCGGAGAAGGACTGGAGTAACTAACCAGCTCACAATTGTTTGGCATAATCAGATTTTTTCGTGACGGTATCTGTTTTTGATGTATCTTGTGTGATACTGTCCATGAGATATTACTGATTTTATCAAACTATCGTAGATCTTTTTTGGTACACCAAAATATTGGTATGTTCCACCATGATGAAATTGTATTTCCAATATTTGTAATGATTCATCATATCCAACGGTTTGAAGATCATTTGACTTGAGTCTTATTCTATCCATGGCATAGTAATACGCTATCGAATCATCTAAACTGTTGGTTTGATATCATACCTGAAATCTGTTCAGTCACGTCTATAATTTGAAAAGTTCACCTTTTCCATTAATTGTAAGTTTTAAATACGAATATCAGACGAGTCTTGAATATGCCAGTTGATCCAGTCTGCGGAATCGAATTAGATGAGAGTCTTGCCCTAATTCACGAGTATGAAGGCAGAAAGTATTATTTTTGCTGCCATGGCTGCAAGAGAATTTTTACAAAAAAACCAAACAAGTGGAAGAAATCTAAATAGGATAACTTCCGCACATACGGCAAAAGTGTGCACCTTGATTTAATGCATAGTTGCAATTAGGACATCTGGCGTCAGATTTTCCCAGAGTGTTTGGGATGTCATAGTACTTACGGTATATCTCATAATAATATAGCGATTCCTTTGACTGCAACTTGACTTGTTCTTTTTCTTCATAGCGTTTAGATTTTGTATTAAATAATCCATCAGGCATCATGCCATCAAGAAAAGATGTTAACCCTGCAGTACCAGAGCCATCCTGCATCGCCTCTTTTTCTCTCCAGGCTATGGAATCAGGCAGGATATCTTCAAAGGCCTTGCGCAGTATCCACTTGCCGTATTTTTTTCTATTTTCTTCGCGGATCTTCAAGTCAGGTGCCAAATTTTTTGCATATGACAACACGGTATCATCTAGAAATGGTGTGCTCAAGTGGATCCCAATCGATCTGGATAGTTCTCTTGATGGAAAGTGCATGATATCCCATATCCTTTCGAGATCTTTTTGAAGTTCTTTTGAAGTCATTCTCTTGAAAAAGTTATACCCTGCAAAGAGCTCGTCCGCTCCATCTCCTGTCATAATGGAGTTGCACCCTGATTTTTTTGCAAATTTCATTGTAAGATATACCACAACATTGTTACGGATCTCTATTGGATTGAAGACTTTCAGTATCTTGATTGTATCCTCTGTTGCAGAGAGCAGATCTTGAATGTCAACTGCAATGATGTCAAGTGGTAGATCAAATTTTTTTGCCACAAGCTGTGCATTTACAAGATCTGGCGAGGCAAAATCTTTTGCAACCATGGTAAATGCTCTAGTCTTTTTGTCTTGGATACAGGAAGCAAGAATGGAGCTGTCCAGTCCTCCAGAGAGTGCTATACCGTCAGACTTGAGATCATTCACTGAATTTGATATTAGTGTCTTTATCTGCGACAAAATTTCTTGCAATCAATGAGATCTTGTTGCACCCTCTAAAAAGTCATCATGAAAAATATGACTAGGTTTAAATATTTTACAGCAACAATTTTGCATATGCTTCTTCCGTCAGAGATAGAGACCAAGACACTCATACCTGCACTAAGAGCAATTCTTGCAAAAAAACTCATAGAAGAACACAAAATAAGAGAGGAGGAAGTTTCAAAGTTGCTCGGTGTAACCCAGGCTGCAATCAGTAATTACGTGAGAGGTACAAGGGGCGATCCAGTGCTGATAAACAAATTATTGTCTGTAAAAGAGGTCTCTGACATGATAAATGACATTTCAAGCAATCTTGCATCAAAGATGGCATATACTCCAGCAAGCCTCTCAAAATTCATAGGTCTTTGCAATTACATCAAGTCAAGCCTGTTGATATGCGATATACACCACAAGCTTGAATCAAACATAGATGAAGCAGTCTGTAAGGAATGTGAAAGCATGCTGTTAAAAGGTCCTGGAAGTTCTTTCTAGTTAGTCTTTGCTACAACAATTTTAATTATTGAAACAAGTGGTTTCTCGGCTTCTTCTTCGCTGTCAACTACAATATCAAGGATTTTTGAATTTCCCTTCATCATGTTTTCAGTTACAATATTTGCCACTGCAACTGCGGTAGGTATTGCTTGCCCCTTTGCCGTAAGTGTTACTGTCTTGTACTTGACAAGTTCAGTCAAGAGATCTAGTGCGCATGGTACGATATCCTGCTGGTAAATTACAATTATCCTTTCGTCTGGATGTGAATCATTCAACTGGACTTTTTCAATACCGCTCAACAAAACACTACCACCACCATTTCTGCATTCTATTAAAGTATTGTCGACCAATCATCCATCAATCAAAGAGATCTATAGGAATATTCTGAAAGTCGCCATTTGGTAAAACTCGTCTAATTGTAATTGGAATTACACGTTTTTCAAGCTCTGCGTAAGCCAAATCAAGTGATGTTGCAACATCTTTTGGTACGGGTATGAAAGGTGGTGCACCAAGTGACAACTGTAATGCCCTTGCGCCAAGAATTCTTGCCTTTTCAAATCTTGTCAATGTTGGAGGACCTATCATTATCTTGCCTTTTCCAGTCATTTCGTATTCTATTATTTCATGTACTGGATCAATGTCAATAATTTCGCGAGCATCAATTATCTTTCGCAATCGCTCCTGTTCTGCAATCTCTTCTGCACTAAGCTCCTTTTTGCCCTTCTTTCCTGGCTTTACCTCTTCTTCTTCCTCAGCTGGAGCTTCAGGAACCTCGACTACAGCAGGACCCAGATTTGGTTCTTCTTCCTCAACTGGCTGAACCTCTTCGGTATCTACACTTACTTCCTCAGGTTCATCCGACATTGAGATGTTGGATAAAGAAA
>JAKEIJ010000061.1 GCA_022545805.1 Nitrosotalea sp.
ACCCTTGAAAAAAATTCCAAATCTGTACTTTTATTGGATATCAATAGATGGAACAAAAGAGATTCATGATAAAATTCGTGGCCCTGGTTCATATGATAAAACCAGAAAAAATGTACTTGACTATGTAAACAATAATGGAGAAAAAGCATGGAAAGATGTATGGATTACAATGACAATAAACTCACAAAACTACCAGACAGTACAAGATGTGGCCCAAGAATGGCACGAACATACAAACAAAATTGGATTCCAGTTTCACACACCTTTTGCAAAAAATGATCCCTTGTTTTTGCCGTTTGGACCTGAGAGAACCAAAGTGGTTGATGGTATCATTGCAATGAAAAAGAAGTTTGATGATGATTATATCATAAATCCTGATGATCAGCTTGAATTGATGAAGAAAAACTGGGGCGGGAAAGGAACCGTACCAATTGACTGTCCTACATGGGCAATTGTATCCGTTGATCACATGGGAAGAGAGAAAAAGCCATGCTGTATTGGCAGTGCAGAAAAATCTTCGATGCAACCAATATGTGAAGAGTGCGGTCTTGGATGCTATTCTGTACTTGTTGGCTATGGCATGAAGGGCTAGCGCATAATAATTAAAAAATAAAAGATCTATGTTTTTTTGGTGTGTATGTGATATTCTATGCTGTGGTCTTTTTTCTTCTATCTGTAAAAAAAATAATTGCACCAATTACTATCACTATGAGTCCAAACTGGCTGATAATTGATAATTGATTACTGATAGACAACATGTGATAATTTGCATCTGCAATTGCGCTTGAATTGGCTGGATTGATTGTTGGAATCAAGTCTAGAACAAGCTGCGAAAGAAAATGCCCTACAAGGAACATTCCTGCACCTGCCAATATGATTCCTATACCACGATTTATCTTCATTTTCTTACAAATCTTGGAGCTATGATTGCTAGTGAAAATATGACTACTGTGATAATCAATGATCCTGTGGGAAATTCTGGAACTATGCGTGGCTTTGAGACAATTCCAGAGATTTCCGAGTCTGCAAAGCTGTTTCCATGTAGATTCTCAAACCCAATTGTAATTGGGCCTGAATAGTTTGCTGGGAAATTGACGTCAACAGTGTTTGGTGTATCGTTGTTATTGGTTGCACCACTCTTGTGGAACATCAGACCATTTTTTCCGGCTATTATTGAAAAGTCATAATTTATCGAACTCACTGTCTTGTTTACTAGATATGGATCAAGAATCTGGAAACTAAATCTTGTTGTCTGACCTGAAATGATTTTTGGTGGGTCCCAGCTAAGGCTTACCTTGTACTGGGCATTTCTTGTATACTGTGTTATGGGAAAAGCTGTTTGGTTGCTTGGCGAAAGGGTAAAGTCCATCTCTGGCTTGGAACTTTGTTGTGTAGCGATGTCGTTTACTTCCTTTTTGTATAATATCAAGTGAACAATCCTGTATTCATCAGAAGAGTAGTCATCTATGCTGACTGCATTATCCGGTAATACCACTCCGTTTACATGCGCATCGTACTTTGTGACTATGAAATTGGCGAATGTTCTAGGTATCTTGAGTTCTTGATGTACAACTGATACTTGGTTAAGGTTGTCCTGGCTCCAGTTAAACGGCATTGAAAAACTCATCTCTTTTTTGTTAGAATCATACTGGAAATTTCCAATCTGATCATAATATGCAATTATAGTAACTGTCTGTTTTCCATCGTCCATGTCATGTATGGTGTAATCTTTGGTCTCTGGAATTGATATGGCAGCATTGAATGATTTGCTTATCTGGTTGTCATAAGAGCCCATTGTGAGGACATTTATCTTGAATTTGTATAATCCCCCCGATGCAAAAACTGGTCCTTTTATCTGGTAACTTCCACTATGTCCCAAGACGCCAGGAAATATTCCTCCCTGCTCACTTATTGATATCTTGCTTGAGGAATTGTCTGGTACTACATTGAACAGAAAATTACCACTGTCACTCATAAACACATGACCAAAAAGTGCTTGGTCATCTTTGAAAGCAGATACTGCAAGTGTTGCTTCTTGGAATGGTTCTTGGTTTGACGCATCCTGTAGAACGAAGTTTATCTGAGTACCAACATGTGTATTGTCAATTAAAAATGGTGAGGAATTGATTGATAGTGTGACATTCTTGTTTCCAATCATTGCAGGTGGAAGTATCTCGCTTGCAAGCCCATCTCCATATGCTGACAGGAAGATGAGGCTTGGAAATAAAACACATGCAATGGCAAGCAGGACTAGTATGCGCATCAATTTGTAGTGTCTTATCCTCTAACTCTAAATAAATAGTAGGCAGGTTATCATTAGATCGCACTGGTCTTTGGTATCTCTAGAATCAAACCTGTGTCTGAAAATTGATTACTATAGGCTTGAGAACGTATCTGCAAAGTTGTATGCCGTTCTCTCAAGTAATACTGGATTGTATTTTTCAATGATTTCATGTACCATGTCTGGATTTTTCAAATAGTATACCTTCTTTAGTTCCATGATTTTTATCTCTACTATCTCATCATCGACAAGTTTTGCAAGAAAAGTAGAAACTGTAGAAGGGGCTTTTTTCACTTTTTGAACTATCTCGTTGAATGAAAGTGGTTTGCTTTCTAGCAATAACAATAAGATGTATCTTTGTGTGTCTCGTCTAAGACTTGTTATCAGGACGGATTCTTCTTCTGTAACAAAAAGTGGGTAGAATCTAGTTTCTCCGGATTTTCTATCTATCTTTACACTTCCGTTCTCTTCTAACTTTCTTGCATGATAGCTTAGGACTCCATTTTTTAATCCTGTCTCCCTCATTATCTCTCTGAATTTTATTCCGGGATTTTTCTCTATGATGCCAATGATCTCTATCTCTCTACTCATGATCAATCCTTCCTAAACACACTAAGTGCAAACATTCCAAGTGTTGATAACTCAAAAAAGTGTGCAATCTCTTCTGCTGGGAATGGACCCAAATAATACGTGTATTGCCATGTTGCATCTACAAGGGATAATGCCTCTGCTATTACAAAAAGTGAAAATGCAATCATTGTAAAAAACAGTCTCTTGGTTTTAACTCTGGCATATGCAATTGCAGATATGATACTCAAGAAGACTGCTAGACTTATGCCACTAAGATGGATCAGTATGTGGAAGATCTGGAATTTATGAAAAATATGTGGTAAGATAACTGGTATTGCCAAAACACCTATGACTGCAAACATGATCAAA
>JAKEIJ010000062.1 GCA_022545805.1 Nitrosotalea sp.
ACGCCAAATGAATCAAACCAAGAGCAGAAGTCCAATGAACTACTAATAACAGGTCCAGTTCATGGAAAAGATATTTCAACTCATTCCTCACAAGATCAGCCAGAAACTAAAGCGTCATCTACGCCTGCCAAAGAAACACTGGATAAGCGGCAGCAAAGACAAAAAAATCCAAACGAGGGACAAGTTATAGTTCAATCTAAAATCACAAAGCTGGATACATCACTGGGCATTAATTCCGAACAATCATCTAAAACCCATAGTCAAAGTACTACAAAAGAAAAAGGCCATGTTAAACCTATTCCAGAATCAAAGATATTGAAACAATCGCGCCAGAAATTGGATCCAAAAATAGAAGAAGACAAGACAAAAATTAGTTTGAAGGCTATACACGAGCAGAAGATTAAGGATAGAAAACGCGTGCAACATTTGATTGATGACGCCAAGATGTCTTTGGAGAATGTCAAAAAAGAGACTAAAGATGCCAATACTGCAAATAAGAAGGCAGATGTAGCAAAAAGTATTCTCTCTGAAGCGCAATCAGGAGAACGCGTTGCTGAAAGTGTTCAAATTGACTCCGCAGAAGTTAAGTACCTTATTAACGAAGCCAATGCCGCTAATGAAAAGGCAAGAGAGGCGATGGAAAAATACGAAGAATTACATCAGGTGGCAGACAACGCGGTTAAAGACTTTAATAGCAAGTATCATTGATCCATGCTGCTTTTCGTTGAGCGGTTTATGACTGTATTTCCCTTGTCAGTCATTGATAAATGAAATTAAATTAATAATACATGCCTTATTCCAGATTGCTGGATCGGAAGGACAGAAATCGACCATCTCGATCTTTATTTCTATAAGCGACTCTTTTTTTGGGAATACTATGTTTTGTTTTATTTGCTAACTTGCGCAGATAGCATTCGGGACACATAGATCCCAATAAACGCTCAGCTGATTTTTTACAACTGCATTTAGCCCATCCAATAACCTTCAGGTATTGTATAAATATCAATTCATCATACTCATTTTCGAGTACTTGTGACATGTCGGTAGTCATCTATTTAATCGCTATCTAAAGTCAATAAGTAAGATTTTATTGAGTTTTCACTTGTGTTCTTACTGATACCTGTGTTTGTACTCTCTATGCACTGTAAGGATACTATTGATCCTAGTTGCTCCCAAACACTTTACGGCATAACAGAAGAAATATTGTTAAGGAATGCGAAATATCATGCTCTAAATGCACATTCGCACACGGAAGACTCTTGGAATGAATTGATCTCAAACAGCCTGGAAAATTTTAGGCAATTTATTGGTAAAGTTCAGATGGCGCCTTACGATAGTTATTACAACGAATCATAACAGATGACGATAAATCAAGAACGGTACCACAATCTGGTTTATTTCATTGCATCGGTACATGAGCAGGATCTACTTGAAATAACTGAATGCTCTTCAATATTGCTCATATCTCCGTTTGAATGCTTGGAAATGAATGAGTGACTTGGCAGTCAGGAAGATAAGAGGGGCGAGCGAGTTTGACGTACTTGAATTCAACAGACTCGCTACAAGAGTTAATCTATTTACGGTGGGATGGAGGCCGTATAGGCAAATCATTAGACGATTTTAAAAACCTGATTAGAGGCAACCCTTACTATTACATGGACGTTACTTGTGATACTGGAAGTCAATCTTCAATTGAGGCATATGGAGAGCA
>JAKEIJ010000063.1 GCA_022545805.1 Nitrosotalea sp.
TAGTACGCAATGCATTCTTGAGCTGTTGTGCCAAGTGTGCCGCTCTTTTAAAATCATGACCTGTCCTATTTGTAACATCAAGATACGCCTCATCTCGTCCGACATACTCGAATATGTCAGCATGGTTTCTTATTATTCCCATAGCGTTTTCTGATATCTCACCATAATATTCAAAATCGGTTGGCAAAAACACTGCCTCTGGAACATCTTCTAGTTTCTTTTTTGCAAACTTGATTGGCATTCCAGAATTGACACCATATTTTCTTGCCAAATAGTTGGCAGTTGCAATTGCCCCGCTGTCGCCTCCTCTGTCTGAATATACACATACAGCTACAGGTTTTGTCTTCAAGTCTGGTCTACGAATCTCTTCACACTGGGCAAAAAAATAATCAAAGTCAATATGAAATATTACTCTGTCAGTCACAGTGAATTTATGATTTGAAATACTTATTACGTTATTGTTGTTGCAAGGACTAGCTAGTAATATCATCTAAATATACTACATGGGTAAGTCTCATGTGGATTATCCTATAGTGGTGGAACCAGAGGGTGTAAAGATACGATCTGAAAAGATGGAAATTGATAAACTGTACTATTGCATATATCAGGAAAAAATTTTGTTATTCTACAAGGAAAAAAATGAAATGCTGAACTGTTATGAAATCGCAGAAAAAGATGTAGTTGACGAAGTAAAACAGTCTCAGACAGAAGATATTGAAAAAATATTGCAACGGTACGTAGACAAAAAGAATCTTGACTGACATTTCGCATTTTTGTCCAAATGGTAAATCGAATTTTTGTGGTGCTAACTATTAAATAAAACACAACAAGAGTGGGTCTTGTGTCAAGACCGCCAAATATTGTATTTATTGGCAAAAAGCCAATTCTGACATATCTTAATGCCACACTTACACTTCTTGCAAACGAGCCTACTGTGACCATAAAGGCAAGAGGCAGGAGCATAGTTACTGCAGTTGACGTATCCCAAATGATAGTCAAAAGGATGAGTGCTATGGGCTATACAGTAAGCGGAGTGAGAATCTTCTCTGAGAGGCTTGAATCAAAGGATGGAAAAGAGAGAAATGTCTCAACTATTGAAGTTGATGTCTCAAAAAGCCAGAATGCCTAGCAAGCAAACAAAATGGATCCTAGTCATAATCGCAATAGGCCTGATTGCAATCTTTGTTTCTTATAAAACCGAATTGTCAAATGTCTGCTCTATACGACAATTGAACATTGCAGGTGATGAAAAAAAATACGAACAAACAAAAGATGCGCAATTCTGTGATTCACTAAACTCTAAAATATCTCAATTTAACGATGAATGTAAATCAAATATTGAGGAACTAGACTGTGGTTGAATTTTAGTATGAAAAAATTTTTGTCGCTTGATTGATATGGTTTTTTAAAAGATCCATGACTTCGGCAGTACTGTTTTTGTAAATAAATTCGTCCTTGTCGCCTGTTGAAATGTCAACACAATATCTCTTCGATGTCTTGTTTACAAATATGTGATTTACATCATTGTCTATTCTGATGCCTTCGTCCGAGTCTAGTGTGCTTAAAAATTTCTCAAGACTTTCTCTTGGAACAGATTTCTCTTGGAATGTCATCCGTAAATTGCATCTCTGAGTGGACCTGCATCCTGCTCTGTCTGTTTGAGATTTTGCTCTATGCCTTCTGCCTCGTTGAGTAATTGTTTGAGATCACATGATGCCCCTGGAACAAGTTTTGTCATCGCCATACAAATCTCTGCACCTGCCTTAAAGTCAGGTCCAGAATCCCTTGCTTTGCATAATAATACGATGACATTGATGTTTGCTATCATTCCTTCATTTAATAAAATCCCTGGAATGCCTGGGACTGTTCCATTTTTTAACACTGGTATATTTGCATCTTGAAGTTTCTTCTTTGCCACTGCAGTACTCCCGACTCCTATCACAAAGGGAGACGCGTCATCGCTCTTGATTGCAGAACTGCTTATGATGAAAGAGCACTTGTGGTCATTTGCCCATTTCAGCATGACTCGAGCAACATCGTGGTGAACTGACTCATGTGGGGTCAGAAATGATGAAAAGACTGCAACTTTGAGGTTCTTGTTGACTAAAATTCGTGCTGGAAAACTTGGTACCTCATCTCTTACAATGCTGATTGGAGGGAAAAGTTCCGAATCTAAAATACCTGCCAATTCAAACTGTGATGTAGTGCTGACAAGTGATTCTGTTGCAATGGCATTTGCCAGTCCTGTATATGGAAAGCCGTCTATAAGATAACCGTCCTTTACATCGACTGGAATAATTTCTCTGACAAATACTTCATTTCCCATGATGTGAATATTGAATACGGCTTTTTAAATATGGATATCGTTTTATGGGACTAGATCAGTATTTTACTTATGGAAACACTCTACATACTCATTAACTGTGATCTAGGTTCAGAAGTAGAGATAATCAACGAACTTGCAAAAATTTCTGAAGTAAAAGAAGTAAGAGGTACATATGGGATCTATGACATCTTTGTAAAACTGCAAGCTGACTCTGGTCCTGCACTAGAGTCTATAATTACACACAAGATAAGACGACTTCCAAAAGTTCGTTCTACTGTGACATTAACTCCAATCCTTTCACAAGGTGGACGTTAATTCAAAAAATGCTCAAACTTTTTAATTCTTTTTCTTCATCTAAACGAGACTTTGTTCCGTTTGATACAAACCTTGTAAAAATATTCATTTGTGGTCCTACGGTATACGATTATACTCATTTAGGACATGCAAGAATATTTCTGACATATGATCTTCTCTCAAGATATCTAAATGATAAAGGGCTGCAGACTGACGTTCTTGTGAACCTTACTGACATCAACCAGAACGTATTCAACAAGGCAAAGGAAAATCTAACAACTTACAAAGATGTGGCAAAATTCTATACCTCTGCGTTTGTAGTTGATTTACAATCACTTGGAATAGAGAGCATCACCAGACTTGCATATGTGTCAGACTATGTCTCAAGCATTGAAAAACAAGTACAAAAGTTGATAGAAAATAAAGTCGCCTATACCGCACATGGCAATGTCTACCTTGATGTATCCAGAGTTCAAAACTATGGCCAAATCTCAAAACAGACTAGAACTCAGCTAAATATGCATAGATTGGATATTGGACCTGGCAAGAAAAATCAGGAAGATGTTATGCTCTGGAACTGTACTGATGACTTTGACTTTTCCTGGGAAAGTAATCTTGGAAAGGGTATTCCGTGGTGGCACATGCAAGATACTGCAGTTGCAGTAGAAAATTTTGGCAACAACTATGACATTCATGGTGGTGCAAGAGAACTTTTGTACCCCCACCATGAAGCACATCTTGCGCAGTATGAACTCTTGACTGACTCTAAAGAACCAGTCAGGGCATGGGTCCATGTAGGACTTGTTTTGTCTGATGGGGAAAAGATGTCAAAATCTTTGGGAAACGTTGTCTGGGTAAAGGATCTGATAAAAAAATACAGTTCTGATTTGATTAGACTGTATATCTTTTCAAAGCATTACCGTGATGACATGGATTTTTCGGAAAATGATCTTTTGCTAAAAAAGCCACTGCTTGATTTAATTCGTTTGACTGCATCTCGTGTCTCTGATACGACACATGTGGATGTCTCTATTCTTGTTCATGGTTTCATGGAATCACTAGATGACGATCTTGACTCTCCAACTGCTCTTGGAAAACTAGAAAAAATATGTACTGAGGTGAAAAACGGAAAAAGCCTGAGCAAGATTGATTTTAATCGTCTTTGCAAAATACTTGGAATTCATGCATGATGTCAAAAATTGAATCAAATGATATGGGCTTTACTGGAATGTGGAGCCGTAAAACAACATTTGACTGTGGTGTACTGTTTTCAAATCCAAAATTTTCAGATGATGTTTTTTTCAATAAACTAACAGGTGTTACATGTATGAATGAAGACACGGTTGACAAGGCAATAGAACATTTTAGGAAAAATGGCTCTATACCGTATGTCTATTCCACGAGTTATCCTGAATTTGAAAAACTACTTGAAAAAAAGGGACTCTTTCAGTATGATATACAACATGTCCTAAAAAGAAGAACTATGCCTGTCAAAGAAACAAGCGCTGTTAAAATTACACCTGATTCTATTGATGTATGGACAAGAATTTTCTGTCAGGCATATGACTGTCCAACCTGGTCTGAAACAGTTGCCTCTATTTTGGAGAAATCCTTGCAATCTATAGGCTATTTTGTGGATGAATCAGGCAGCTCTTGCATGGCTTTGTATGAAAAAGAGTCTGTTCTTGGACTATACTGTCTTGGCACTGTACCAGATAAACGAAATCGTGGGACTGCCGCATCACTGATTGATTTTGCATCAGATGAAGTTAACTCCAAAAACTTGGAGTTTTTAATGCTGGAAACATATGGTAAGGATAATCTCTTGGAATTTTATTCAAAGTTGGGGTTTGAGCAAGTCTATTCAAAAACA
>JAKEIJ010000064.1 GCA_022545805.1 Nitrosotalea sp.
AACTAGCAAGATTTGGCTTGCCTGGCTATGACATTCATGAGATGTTGACAAACGTAGATGGTATTCATAATGGAGTTGAAGGTCTGTTGTTTAAAACAGGACAGAATGTGTTTGGAGAATATCTTGTTTTAAATACTCTGCCTAAGGATGTAGCTGATTCTCATCTCTCAGGAGATCTTCACATTACTAACGCTGGATTATGGTCACTTCTTCCAGATACTATATTTGTAAACATCAAGGAACTCATCGAAGAAGGAGTTGACCTGAGAGGAAAATTCCTAGGCGTAACAAGGACTTCATCACCAAGCTCATTAGATGATCTATTCACTTCATTATCATTACTTACTTGCCTTCTGATAAAAGAAGCATCGCAAGAAATAGTGATGGATGGTTTGGTTGTAGTATTACAAAAATATTCCAAGAATTTGTCTGAAATTGAAGAAAAACTTGCAAGTTGTTTTGCAAAAATATCTACAGGACCAAAATACGGAAAGAATGGAACACTTGCTTCATTTAGAATTTCTATAGGAACAGAACCAAAGATGGTTGGAACTATTCTTCAAGCCTACAAGAAATATGTAAAGTCTACACCACTTCCTTCAATAGGATTGATTATTGATTATGAAAAGGCCAAGATAAGTGACTATTCAGAAACTTTGGCAGATGTAATTGCCTTGGGTGGACACATCATGTTTGCTAAAGGATTAGTATCTAACAAGGGATTAGCACGAGGAGATACCAAGAATGTCGGAACGACTTCTATCAATCTAGAATCATTATCGATCAATATGCCAAGGCTTGCCTTTGAATCTAACAAAGACGAAACTTATTTCAGAGCAAGACTTGCATTGTTGATGAAACCTGCACTAGCAGCCATGTCTCTAAGAAAGAAGGAGATATCTGATCTAACAAGACGTGGTCTCAACCCAATACTTGCAAACAATACTCAATACATGCAAAAGGGATCAGTTACACTTGTTGTTAATTTGATAGGCCTCAAGGAAGCAGTTTATGGTATTCTTGGATATGAAAATAACAAGGCTGGACACGAAATCCTTGCCAAAGTGATAAACACCGCTATGGACGTAGCTACAAAGAAAGGAAAAGAGATGGGTGACAATGTCATTGTGACCATGACTGAGAGTGATGCTGCAAGCCGTTTCTCGTCTCTTGATGGTGAAAAATATGGTAAAATGTCAATTAACAATCACGTAATGGGAGAATCATATTCAGAAGGAGTTGTTCTTGATGCCTCTGAGATGACAGAGATGACTCCTAAGAATGAAAAGATCGTAGAATCTAATTATTTCTCAAAAATACTTAACGGCGGCCTCTTGGTCCAATTAAAGATCCCAGATGCAATGGATTCCTCAGGAATAAAGAAGGCAATAGAAAAGGCAGGTGATCTATTGGGATCTTTCAGACCTATCAAAAAAGTACCTATATGCAGTAACTGTGGTCTCAAAGAGGAAAAGATCGCTGAAAAGTGTTCTGTATGTAAGTCTCCTTACATACTAGCATAGCCCTCTCATTAGGAACGGCTAATAATTTAGTGAACAAAATTTTTGAATTAATTTCAGATTATATATCAAAATTTTACCAAAATTTATTTTACTGTAAGGTGATCTAATACCATGGAAATCGTAACGGTGTCAACAAAATTGATCCAAAGTTTAGCTTTTGAAAATTATTTTTTGCCGCAGTGTTTAATTAACTGCCATTTGATAGGGGTAAGGGGAGTAATTTGACAGATTTTTCACAAATAGAAAATTCGATCATTCAAGTAAAGAAGCGCGATGGTCGAGTCTCGGATTTCCAAAGAGATAAAATTTCAAACGCAATCTACAAAGCACTTGTTGCTTGCGGACAATCAGATCATGGATTAGCAGACAAACTTGCTAATCATGTTCTTGCAAAACTCGTGAATCGGGGATTTTCTGGTTCTGAAGCACCAAGTGTAGAAGATGTTCAAGATATGGTAGAGTCTACTCTAATTGAAGAGGGACTTAGCGAGATCGCAAAGGCATACATCCTATACAGACACGAGCGACGAAGAGTCAGAGAAGAAAAGATGAAAGTACTTGAATCCAAATCACTTGATAGCGTTGCAAAGAAATTTGATCTTAATTGCTTGAGAGTTCTTGCATCTAGATACCTACTCAGAAACAACAAAGGCCAGATAACTGAAAGCCCGGGAGAAATGTTTGAAAGAGTTGCTATCTTGGTAGGCCTTGCAGATATCATTAGAGATCCATCTGTATTCCAACTTGAAGGAGGAAATACTCAAAATACAGAGGAGGCAGCAAGATATCTTGACAAGCTTGATGACTTTAACTACAAATTCAAGATAGGAAAATACTATCTTAACAAATATCACTTTAGATCTCTGATAAATCACTACATAGATTTAGCAAAACATGGTCAGATGAAAGTCAGCTTTAGAGAATTGTTGACTATGTTGGCTGCAAACAAGTTTGAACAATATACTGAACGAATCAAAGAGGGTGCTGATCTTATGGTTGCACAGGACTTTCTGCCTAACTCACCAACTATGATGAATGCTGGTGCACGATTAGGCCAGCTCTCCGCATGCTTTGTACTTGCAATGGAAGATGATATGGAAAAGATCATGAAATCATCATCAGATGCTGCACTGATATTCAAGTCAGGAGGCGGAGTTGGAATCAACTATTCTGATTTGAGACAAGAAGGAGATATGGTGGCATCCACATCTGGAGTAGCCTCAGGTCCTGTCTCTTTTATGAACATCATCAACACAGTTACTGAAGTAGTAAAACAAGGCGGTAAACGAAGAGGTGCAAATATGGGAATCATAGAAGCATGGCATCCAGATATTGAAAAATTCATCACTGCAAAAACAAAACCCGGTGTTCTAGAGAACTTTAACGTAAGTGTAGGAGTTTGGGAAGACTTTTGGGAAGCACTAGTTAACTCAGCAGATGGAAAATTCACTCTTAGACATCCAAAAGACAAAGCTCCTGTGAGAGAAATAAATGCACATCACTTGATTGACTTGATCGCACTTTCTGCATGGAAGAGTGGTGAACCAGGATTGATCTTCTTTGATATTATAAACAAATACAATGTTTTTGCAAAAGCAAGAGGTCACCCAATACGAGCAACAAATCCATGTGGAGAACAAAGTCTCTATCCATACGAATCCTGCAATCTTGGATCGATCAATCTATCTAATTATGTCAAGAGAAAAGCAGATGGTCAATACGAATTTGACTGGCAACGATATGAAGAAACCATACGAAAGACAACAAGATTCCTTGACAACGTAATAGATGTTAATACATATCCAATTCCAGAAATTGACAAGGCATCAAAAGATTCTAGAAGAATTGGACTTGGAGTAATGGGAGTTGCAGATCTCTTGTTCAAATTACGAATTCCGTATAACTCACAAGAAGGATATGAGTTCCAAGAGAAGCTTGCTGAAGCATTGACATACTATTCCATGGAAGAAAGTGTTGCACTTGCAAAGACACGAGGATCATTCCCACTATGCTCAAAAACAGAATATCCAGAAGGTAAAATTCCTGTTGCTGGATATTATGAGAAACCAAAGAGTGCCCGTACATATGACTGGGATGCTCTAATTGCCAAGATTCAGAAGCATGGTATCAGAAACGTTCTGACAACAACGGTTGCTCCTACTGGTACACTTTCAATGATATCTGACTGTTCAAACGGAATGGAGCCTATGTTTGCTCTAGTCTTTGAAAAGAGAGTGACAGTAGGTAGATTCTTCTACACTAACAAAATCTTTGAAGCAGTACTAAAAGAACATGGTCTGTACAACGATCAAATTCTTGAAAAGATTGCAAACAACTATGGTTCAGTAAAAGGAATTGCTGAAATTCCAGAATGGATGCAAAAGATATTTGTCACAGCAATGGACATTCACTGGGCAGATCACCTGATGGCTCAAGGAGTTTGGCAACGCTGGATAGGGAATGCTATTGCAAAGACAATCAACATGCCAAATGACGTCTCATCTGATGATGTAAAAGCTGCATATCTTCTTGCACATGATCTTGGTCTAAAAGGAATCACTGTATTCCGCGATGGTTCAAGACATGAACAAGTATTGCATATGACTGGAAACAATGTTCAAAAGAACTTCCAAGTAAGCCCAAGTGGTTATGTCACTGACTATATATCAAAGAATGTCACAAATGCATATCTGAAAACTGAGATAGAAAGAGCACTTCAAATAAAAATTCCAGATAATCTGCAATCTACTCCAGCACCAGCACTTACTCCAGAACAAATGGAAGAAAGACTGTGTCCTACATGTAAAAACAACTTAGTATTTGCAGAGGGATGCAGTGTGTGCATAGAATGCGGATATAGCGGTTGCACATCTGGTTAGGATTTTTTCCTAAATCAAAACTCTTTTAGTATCTCCAATTCTTGATGGTATTGTTGAATAAGAAGATCGTCGGTGCTGCCATTGGAGCAGGAATTGCAATAACAATTGCAATGATTTTCTTTGTAATTCCACAATTACAAACTGGACCAACTTCAGTTGTACCTGTAAATTCTTTACATAATCCAAAACTTGGTCTTGTTATTATGCCTCCCACTCAGACACCAACTCTTCAAGAGATCAAAAATGCATATGCTCAAGCAGCATCAACCGGAATAGGAAGAAGCAACGTCTATCTCTCTTGGCCTCTCATGGAACCAAAACAAGGAGCTTACAATTGGAGCTACTCTGATATTCTAATGGGGTTAAATCGTGAACAGAACCTCAATGTCACACTTTACTTTTCAGTAGTCAACAACCAAATTCTAGGTCCATTTCCTACTTGGATGGGAAAACCACATCTTGATCAAAAACTTGAGAATCAAACAGTAACTACTCTTGATGCCATACTTTCAAGGTATTACATAGTAGATTACGTGATAATTGGTGGTAGTGTAGACAACTACTTTAGAGATAATCCAAATGAAATTCCACAATATGTGGATTTTTTCAATGGCGTATATGAAAAATTAAAAGTAAAGCATCCAAATGTCAAATTTGGAAATTGGTTTTCACTAAATGACATCATAAATCATGGTCAGGGTGATATTGTAGGAAAACTAAACCAAGGTGACTTTGTTGCATATTCTTACGCACCTGTAGATTTGTTATATTATCAAAGTACTAGTACCGATAAGGAAAGCGCTAATTTGCAAAAGATGATTGATTTTGCACAGGGCAAGAAAATAGCATTGATGGAGGTTGGTTGGAGTACTGCCCCGTCTCTTAATGGAACAAAGGAAGACCAGCAAAAGTTTGTAAAAACAGTCTATGACTTTTACAAAAAGAATCAATCTGATTTTGAGTTTCTAACTTGGTACAGACAATATGATAGGCCTGTTGATACGTGTTACAACTCACTAAACCAAGAGAGTAATTCTATGTTTGGAAATAATGTAGTCTTGAATAATACTGCAGCGTATCTCTGTGGTACAGGTCTATTTGATATCAACAAAAACCCAAAACCTGCATGGGATGAATTAAAGAATCAAATACAATCTGTGCCTAACTCTTAATTATATAATTACGACCTTCTTTCTTGTTGAAGTATGTCTTATTTTTCAGTCTAGTATTGATTGTAAATATTGTTCCTGTGTATGCATTGTCTGAACCTCCAACAAGCGAAGAAAAAACCATCTTTGATCAATTACTTGCTCAATTTGAGACAACAAGTGCACCAAAACAAGATGTATCTGATGTAATCGAAACATTTCAAAAACAGATGATAATCACTTTTTCTTGTAACTTACATGATACCAATAATCAGGTTATAACAACTGTAAAAACTAGTTTGGCAAAGTTTGACGAAAATACAGTTCATCAAGATCTAGTTACGGGAGGTTCTTACACATGGCACTGCTCTCAAACCATTCAGGCTGGAAAGATTTTTCTAGATTGCAATAACGAACTTAGAATTAATCCAAAGGCAATATCAAATGATACCCAAACAGATCCGCAATTGCACAGTATTGAAAATTTGGTTATACTATACCATGAATTGCTTCATGGTCAACTAATGATTAATGCCATAAAGGATTCATCAATATGGCAACAGGAGGCATGCAACCTACAACCTGGTGGCGATATAGATTATTCTTTTGCTGATCCCGATCATAAAATAATAAACTATCTACAAACACAGTTTGCATCGGATCTTGTTGATAAAGCCGGAGGAAAAATGATTACAAAAGAAATTTCTTCTGACCAGACAAATAATGGAACATTTACTATCAAAGTTTTTAGCTTTGCAGACTATCCTGAATTTGGAAATAGCTCAAAAATTACTTTACGAACAAGTAACATCTCTGAAAATTCATTCTTTCAAGTAAAAAATGATGTATTTCTAAGCGGCTATCTGAAAGATAACACAAAGCCTGGAATTGTATGGATCTATATTTTTAACAGCACGAAAACACAGAATATGACGCATGAATCAGTACCTATCTGGATAAAGCGAGTTGCAGGGTTGTGGTCAAGTGGAAATGCATCTGATGCAGATTTTCATGCTGCAGTTGACTATATGATACAACATAACATAGTTGGCTCAGATAACGAAGAAAATACTGTTTCTATTGTGCCTCATTGGATGCAGAAAAATACCTACTTGTGGTTTACTGGAGAAATCGATGACAATACGTTTGTTGGTTCTGTCCAGTATCTGATCTCATCTGGAATAATTCATTGATGAAAATATTAGGATGCGGTCGCCGGGATTTGAACCCGGGTAACGGGCTTGGAAGGCCAGTGTACTAACCAAACTATACTACGACCGCTCACTGTGCCAATCTTGGACCTACATAATAATTCTTTTTTCGCACTCATAGAGTACACGTGAAATTATGATGTGAGCTTCAAGTGGATTTTTGTCCACAGCTATTGTCTTGTCAAAATATTCTTTATTCTTATCAAAAAATTGACCTTTTGAAAATCCTCCTACTACAAGACAAGTGTTGTTGTCTACCACTTCCGCTAATTTTTGATAAGAGCTTTTGACGCCTTTGCTTGAAAGTGCAATTGTCTGCTCTGGGTCAATTTTTCTAATTAGATCTCCCAAGCTCATATCCTTTAATGTAAGAAGTGTATCGTTGTTCTCTTTGATCTCTCTAGTGGCATACAGTTTCTCAACAAGTCCTGTGAATCTATGATATGATTTTGGCAATCTTACATTCTTGCCTACAGAAATAACTTTATCATCAATGGTATGAACAAACACATTCAGCTTGTCCTCAAAATAGAGAGGAATACTACAGGCTTCAAGGAGTGAAAAATGAACAAGATCAGGTCTTCCTCTTTTTATCTCGTTCTTGATTCCCTTCATTGCAGCAAAATGCCATGAGACATCAAGTAAAATTTCAGACGGTTTTTTGTTAAATCTTCTGGCAGATGCTGTAACAGAATTGTGTCTATGCATCTCTTTAGGTACTAATTCTAATGCAGATTCTGCTATTACAAGCGAGAGCAAGATTGTATTTTAAGGGTGGGAATTATTAAACAACATGAAACCTGCAATTAAGGATCTCTTGATAGAACGAATGCAAATTCTAATTAAAAATGCCATGTCAAACGCAAAATCTAATCCTGAATTGGCAGAAAGACAAGCAACACTTGCCAAGAGACTTTGCACGAAATACCGTATTAGGATGCCATATGAATTGCGGGCAAATTATTGCAAAAAATGTAAAAAATTCATAGTACCAGGATTTACAGCACGAGTAAGAATAGGAAGAAGTAATGTAAAATCAATACGCATTACATGTAGTTTTTGTAATCATACATACAGAAAGATAATTAAAAAACAAATTCTATAGGTCAATGATTTATAAGACGAACTTTGAATTTTGGTTTTTATGGCAAAGGCATACGATGTACCAGCGGATTTACTGATCGGTAGATTAACTGAGACTCTAAAGAAAGAAGATATCGTACAGCCAAGCTGGATTCCTTTTGTTAAAACTGGTGCTCATGCAGTAAAACCTCCGCAACAAAGTGATTGGTATTACACAAGATGTGCATCTCTTCTAAGAAAAATTTACTTGCACGGACCTATAGGAATAAATGATTTGAGATCAATGTATGGTGGTACAAAACCTGTTGGTTATGGAGGAGCACATCACAGAGATGCTGGTGGCGCAATAATCCGAACAGCCGTACATAGCTTAGAAAAATTAGGTTATTTGGATAAGGTTGAAGGAAAAGGTAGAACAATATCTCATGAAGGCATGAAAAAACTTGATAGACTGTCAACTGAGATCTTGAACGAATTAATCACAAAGAATCCAAATCTGAAGAAATATTCCTAGTAGTATCATGAGCTCTCATAATTCAAATGATGATAGAAATCCAAGCGATGCAGAAGTTTCTGCTTTAAAGGAAAATGCACTAAAGACACTTCTTACGGCTGAAGCAAGACTAAGACTGAACAATGTTAGATTGGTTAAACCTGAACTTGCTGCAATGGTTGAAAACTATCTTTTAGGATTGGCATCCCAAGGAAGGCTAAATTCACAAATTTCTGATGATCAACTAAAGCAAATTCTACTGTCTACCCAGCAACCCAAAAGAGATTTCAAGATTAACCGCAAGTAGATCTTTCTAGGGAAAATATATTAGGGGTAAATTGGACGATTACAAATATGAAAGCAGTTGTTTATGACAAATATGCTCCAAATGACGATTACAAATCAATCCTAAGTGTAAAAGAAATAGCTGATCCAAAACCAAAACCAAATGAAGTTGTTTTTCGGGTCAAGGCAGCAGCCCTAAACTATAACGATATCTGGGGAATGAGAGGACAACCAGTTGCCGTACCATTACCACATGTCTCAGGTTCTGATGCCGCAGGTGAAGTTATTGCAATAGGAGAAGACGTTACAAATTTCAAAGTTGGTGATAGAGTTGTTTCGCATTCTAACATGGCATGCAGAGTATGTGAAGCATGTACTGACGGACGTGAATATGATTGCACAAAAAGAACCATCTGGGGATTCCAAACAGGACCTACATGGGGTGCATTCTCTGAAATCACACATTTGCCTGAAGTTAATGTTGCAAAAATTCCAGAAGGCGTAAGCTTTGATGAAGCTGCAGCAGCTTCTATGACACTACTTACATCATGGCACATGCTTGTAGGAAGGGCAAGAATTCGTCCTGGACAAACAGTCCTTATCATGGGTGGAGGTTCTGGTGTGGGAAGCTTTGGAATTCAGA
>JAKEIJ010000065.1 GCA_022545805.1 Nitrosotalea sp.
ATTTGATGCAATACATGATCAACCTAAACCAGACCTTGTACTAAAAAATATCAATCACTCTCTTTCCGATAAAGGAATTTTTCTTATGCAGGATATTCTTGCTTCAACTCTATTGAAAGACAATATTTCCCATCCGTTAGGAACGTTTCTTTACACGATTTCTTGCATGCATTGTATGAGTGTTTCATTGTCCCAAAATGGGGCAGGTCTTGGAGCCATGTGGGGAAATGAAAAAGCAATCTCTATGTTAAAGAAGCCGGATTTGTTAATGTACAAGTAAAAACACTGCCACATGACTTTCAAAACTATTATTATTGTGCTTATAAGGACAAATTGAATAAATGATCCATATAGTATGGCATATTGAATAAATGATCCATATAGGTAAGACGATATAGGTAACCGTGCTTGAAGTATTAAAAGTCTTATAAATCATGAAGCACACAAAGAAATAATGATACAAAATAACAAACTTCTCATGATCGTTCTGTTCACTTCTGTCCTGTCTGTCGGTTCTGTATCCATTCTTTTGAACACAGTAAATGCTCAGGAGGGCCAAAGCTTTTCTGCCACACTCTCTGGTAGTGATGAAGTTCCTCCAACTGAGTCAAATTCAACTGGAACTGCTAAATTCCAAGTGAATGACAATAATTCCCAAGTCTCTTACTGGGTAAACATTACTGGAATCAAGAAAGTAAACCAGGCTCATATTCATAATGGAACATCAGGTGAAAATGGAGATATTGTAGCCACTCTATCAAAGGGGAAATCAGCAAAGGGAGATGATCGTCCACCAGAGATAGGGTTTGCTGGAAATATAACAAAAGATGATCTGCAAGGTCCACTAAAGGGCAAGGAAATTTCGGACTTGATAACTCTTATGAGTGATGGAGGTGCATATGCAAATGTCCATACTGACAAGTATCCTAAAGGCGCAATAAGAGGCCAGTTAGCTTCTACATCTGGAAGTATGGAGGCTGGTACTAGTGAAAATGCAACTACAACAACTCCTAGTACAGACACTGGTACTAGTGCAAACACAACTAGTACTGCTTCAAGTTCAGACACTAACAATGATGCCAGCGCAACTGGCGATGGACAACAAGAATCTGCCTCAAGTCAAAGCACAGATTCACCCGACATGGACATAGACGAATCCATGAAGTAATGAGAACAATTACACTTGAATATTAAATTCAAGTCTTCAAACCATTTTTGATCTTGTCGGCTTCAATGGATAAACTAGAATCTCATGGAGTTTCTGTACGACAGCCCTCACGGTTCATAAATTATGGTATGCATAACTATTGTGCCACTTGTAACATTAAATTCCCTAAAAAGATTCTCATATGTTATGATTGCAAGAAAAGAGTTAGGACTAGATCATTTAAGCGATCCCGATACACAGAATTTAAGAGAATTTGAATTTGGTTTATACCGCTTTTAACTGTCAATGAGGTCAGGTTAGAGTTAATCTAACTTTAGGTGTTTTTTCTTTCAGCAAAGCCAACTAGGGATATGATACTCTTTCTGACAGGAATCACGTAATACCAACCATGGAATGTAAGGAGTAAGTGGTATTTGACATTCAAAGACTTTACGATGATAATAACAGACGCTTTCAAGTTCGTTCAGCAGCAGAAGAAGAAAGAAGAAAGAAGAATTTTTAAATTCCCGAACTGGTTAACAGAAGATAGTGCCTGAAAAACGGTCACCACTACAAACCATTGCAATCATTTGTATCAAGTTAGAGCAAGGTATTTCCGAAGAAAAAATAAAAGTGGATTTAGATCTTGATGAGTATGATGACAATTTGTTTTCATTTTGTGTTGAATTTGCGCTCGAAAATAACTTTCTAATCAAACAAGAGAAAGGAAAATATGCAATTACAAACACTGGAAAGGAATTCGTAAGTGCATTTCAATCCTAAGTCTCTTCCTTAGCGAGATTTTTAGTCCGGTTCAGATATTCTGGCAAGTACGATACGGTAATTAAACAGGAAACTTAACGTTAGTATACGATTACAGAAAATGATTTACCAAGTGTCTTCACCACCAATGCGATTACATCTTCAATATTTTGTATAAACCTAATGTCTTCACCCGAATGCTTCATGTTACTGTTCTTTTCCCTTACAATCTCAACTACATAAGTATCAGGCCGTTTGTTTAAAAATATCTTTGTTCCTCTTCCTGAATCGATTCTGATGCCTTCATCAGAATCAAGGGTGCTTATCTTCAGCTTTAATTCTGTCAACTTCTTTTTCAAACTATTGTTATAAACAGAAATGATACCTTTAATTAATTCCATTCTGATGTGACTCTAATGAATCTCGGAATAAAGGCAGTAACCTGCATATCATTCCTGGGTGTGTTGGGATTGGGATTATCAATTTGGGCTACCGGTATGCATACTACCTATGGTCAGATTTCTACAACACCAAATAATCAAACCGTAGATGAACGCTTGTACGCGCAAAAACTTTATGAAAGTCCGATGACATTGG
>JAKEIJ010000066.1 GCA_022545805.1 Nitrosotalea sp.
ACTGAAAAGAGGATTAGCAATAAGGTAAGTGCACCAGATCCCAAAAAGATTCCCTTGTCAAGTAATCTTCCTGAGAGTGCAGGTCCGTAGGTCCTCCTCCAAGGTCGTGACTGAGTATCTGATTTCAAATCTTTAGTAGTTTTTTCTGTCAGTATGGGTATCTCGTTTTGGACAAAGTATACTTTGTTTTTTGGATCAGATTCTATTTTATTTCCATCAAAGTCATAAACAGCTTTTTTTACCAACCTTGAAAATGGATACAGCCATTCCACTCCTCTGTCTCGTGCCGATGTGAATGCATCAAGTAAAGTATGAAGAAAAGCACCAAGACCAAGATAGGGATTTATCAAATAAACTAATCCTATGAATATGACATTGTGACACAACGCGCGATGAACTTCCCTTCTGCGGAATGATTCTTTGCTCAAAAAACCATATTCTCTATCAAGATCAGGAATTGCAGAACCAATTCCAACTAATAACATAATCTCTGGCCTACCAAAGAATAAACCTCCTACAAGTAATCCAAACATAACATGTGTAGTAAAATTCATCTCACAAACCTAATTTGGAAATGGAACTTGACAAACCACAACTGTAAAAGTACTACACACCAATACTTACCATAAAATAATTCTAATCGTTTTTTCCATTCAAAAGATTGAAAGGAGCATATCATCTTTTAAGAGACTCAGAATTTGCCAAGCCTTCTTGAAATGAATATAGTAGGAACCAATCCAATAACAAGTGCAATCAATGCTATTGGAAACTCAGGCACGACTGTGGTGCCAATGATGGATATGTGATTTGCATTCGCAGGAAATGATATTGCCAGTGTCCTATAGGCATCAGTTTTTGTTTCAACAAACTGGGCATTATTGTTGTCAAGGATTACAGAGAAAGTTTTATCGCTTCCATCTGATTGTTTTGCATCAATCAAAGTTCTTGGCATCTGGACAAACAATTGTCCATCAACCATTCCTTGAAGTTGGAAATCTAATGAGTTTGTATTTTTGTTAACTGCTGCACCAGATACTTGATCTCCTGAGATTACGTAGCTTATCGAGGTATCAGTACCAACTATGGGGATTGTACCAGATGATATGTGAGAGATGGTAGGAGGCGGACTAGTAAAAGATCCAGTGGTAACAGATGCCTCATTTGAAGGAAGACTTGTACCAATGCTGTTTATAGCTGATACTCTATATGAATAAGTGCTGCTAGGTGCGAGTCCCGAGTGAATATTTATTGTAGAAAGTCCAGTGTTTTGAACCAGAACAAACCAGACATTAGATGTGCTAGTCTTGTACTCTATTTTGTATCCCAAGATTGGAGGTTTGCCAATATTTTGAGGAGCACTCCATGAAATTTGGACATTATTTTGCGAATATAGATTTGCAAAAAGACTCTGCGGTGCATCTGGCACAAGTGGATATCTAGGATTTGCCGAACTTACATATGCTACACCGACTATATCATTAGAGGATCCTCTATCTTGGATGCTCACTCTAACATTTGATATGCTCGTTGGTCCAGAGAAACTAATCAATGTGTTTGAATTTGGATATATGTTAGTAGAATATGTATTTCCATTAAAATCAAAATAAAGTATTGCTCCGCTTACGTATGTTGAGACAGTTGTCCAGATTCCATTTACTTGATCACTTGGAGATGAAAAGTATTTTGTCTGTGGACCAGAATTTGAAAATAGCGCACTGTTGATATTGCCTGGAGATTGTTGGCCTGTAAAAATAGATGAGCCTGCTGGTAGATAGTTTTGTTGTGTGGGTTGTACATTAGGTGTAATGGTTGCCTCATTTGAAGGAAGACTTGTACCAATACTGTTTATGGCCAAGACTCTATATGAATAGGTGTTACCAGGTACGAGTCCAGTCTGGACATATGATGTTGAAAGTCCAGTGTTTTGAACCAGAACAAACCAGAAATTAGATGTACTAGTCTTGTAATCTACCTCGTATCCCAAGATTGGAGAACCGCCGTTACTTTGAGGCAAATTCCATGTTAGAAAGACACTGTTTGGAGGCGACGAGGTGACACTAAGAGAAGTTGGTGGAGTAGGTACAGTAACCCCTTGAGTTGTTGTTTGAGTCCCATTGCTAGATAAAAATACTATTTCGTATGCTATCAATGAAGGATTTTCATTACTATTAGGTGCACTCCATGGTAGATTGATCTGAATTGCAGAATTAGTAGCTAAAAGATCTGATGGTGGAATGTTAGATATAGCTTGAGCAGAATTAGTGATCATTCCGACTCCCGCAATTAAGAGAATTGACACTATCAACAAGTTTGAAGATTTTACGGATATTATGTTCATGATTTAAAGGCCCATTGTTAGAATGATCATTTGTAATACTATTAGGCTGCGCTTACAGTTCTGTAAATTTCATGGACGATATTGTCAACTTTATTGACAAATTTGTCCTGCAATACTGATTGATCTTTAATCCAGATCTTTTAGATTTACTGATAATATGCAATATATGAGGAATTTTATATTGAAAGGATTTGTTTTATTTTCAGCTCAATCATTGCCTTAACTTTTTGAATCTTTTATTATAATCATCTTGACATCTCATGATTAATCCATGATTGGTCTTAACATCGTACTTTTTTTCTTGTTTTTTGAAATCTTTTTGTAATCTACTTTCAAGGTCTTTTCTTATCTTAGTTACTTGTAATATCGCGCCCTTTTTTGCAGTATCTTTCGTTTTTTCATTTATAATAAAAACTCTACCCTGAAAATGATTGATTAATTTAGTTCGAGTTTTTCTTATGATTTCTTCTGCTAGGTCAAAATGCCCTTGTTCATGTTTTAGAAGTAATGTTTTACCTTTTA
>JAKEIJ010000067.1 GCA_022545805.1 Nitrosotalea sp.
GTTTGAGGAGGATGTGATAGATCGCTATCCATTACAACCACTGCATCACCCTTGGCACATTCAATGCCGGTAACAATGGCTGAGCTTAATCCCCGCTTGTTTTCACGGCGTATTAACTGGATTGAATATCCAGAGTTTGCCGAGTTTTTTGCATACTCTTCAACAGTTTGACTTGTACCATCTGGAGAATTGTCATCGACTACAATGATCTCTGCATTCATTTCGCGTGTTAATGCTGTACGCAGTGAATCAAGTATTTTTATGATATTTTTTGATTCATTATAAGTAGGAATAACAATGGAAAGAGAACGCATCTTAGTTAACATCTCTTTTGATATCGAATTCAAGTTCTTCTATCATTTCTGATTATCATTCCATTATTAAAATTGCTTTACTTGGAAAAGTGGCTCTTAATTGCCTCTACTGCGCCCTGTACCGTGTGTACATCAGATGTGAATGGTTTTGCCCCAAATTTCTTGAGTTCATCTGCAGTAAATGGCCCTATAGCAACAGCAGTGGTTTTTTCTAGATGATTATGCAGGGTTTTCTTGTCCATATCAGACAACATGATATCAAAAAATGCTCGTACTGATGAGGCACTAGTAAATATTATTCCATCCACTTTGTTTTGTAAAAAAAGTTCCTTGAATTCTGTCCAATAGGATAATGCACTAGAAGACTTGACATCATACAGATAGACCTCTTTTACCTTGAGTCCTATTTTTTTCAGCAGCTGTGCAAGAAATGGAGTTGATGCACCACTTCGCGGTACAATTACTTTTTTTCCTTCTGCATTAAGAAGTGTAAAAACTTCGCCCACTCCAACAGATGAAAATCGTTCTGGAACATGTGACACCCTAATGCCCTCAGATTCAAGTGCTGCCTTTGTTTTTGGTCCCACTGCAATTACAATAGTATTTGCAACTGCAAGCTGGAGTTTTTCATATTTTGAGATCTTTTTTGCAGTATCAAACAAGAGCTTGACTGCCTTTGAACTCATGAAGACAGAATAATCAGGATCATCTTTTTTGACAGCATCGAGGAATTCATCAACCATCTCCTTTCCTTTGCTTACCAGTTCTATTGTTGGCAGCGAGATTGCTTTTGCCTTTGCTTTAGACACTAGCTTGGTAAACTCTTCAGAATCTTCCTTTGATCTGGTAATAGCGACAACTTTTCCTTGCATCATTTCATCTCCACCCTATCTTTTCAGAGAGGTTTACTACCTTGCCCACTACAATTATGGACGGGGGTTTGATCTTTGCCTCACTGATCTTTTTAGTTATGTTTGAAAGCGTACCTTTGATCATCCGGTGTTCATCAGTTGTTCCGTTTTGAATTACTGCAACAGGTGTATTCTTGCTTAATCCTCCGCTGATTAGTTTCTTGGATATGATTTCAATTCTTGAGAGGCCCATCATGATTACAATGGTATCTACTGCCTTTGCAAGTCTCTTCCAGTCAACTACACCTTCAGATTTCTTTGCATCCTCATGGCCTGTCACAAACACTACAGATGATGCAAACTTTCTGTGTGTAAGTGGTATGCCAGAATACTCTGCAGAACCTATACCTGATGTAATGCCAGGAATTATTTCGTACTTGACCTTGTGCTTGCGAAGAAATTCTGCTTCTTCTCCTCCACGTCCAAAGATGAAAGGATCTCCACCCTTTAGTCTTACAACATTTTTATTTTTTTTTGCAAATTTTACCATCATGTCATTTGTTGTATCTTGATGTTTGTAGTCATCACCAACATCTCTTCCGACATACATCTTTTCAGCTCTTTTTGGAATCATGGCAACTATTTTTTTGCTTACCAGTCTGTCATAGAGGACAACATCTGCAGACTTGATAGATTCAACAGCCTTTAGTGTGATAAGTTTGGGATCTCCAGGACCCGCACCAACAATGAAAACTTTGCCCGTCATTTGCTATTCCATTCCTCTACTTTTTCTCTCCAGTCCTTTGCAATATCTGCAATTCCTTTTTCTTTGAGTTCTGTTGCAACTTGTTTACCAAGATCATTTGCTTTGCTTGTTTCTGAATCTTTTTCCACCATTATAGATTTGCTTCCATCTATTGAATATACAATCACTTTTAATTTTAGTCGGTCATTATCTCTGTGTGCAAACGCTCCAACTGGAAACCTGCATCCTGAATCTACAAACATTGAAAGCGACCTCTCTGCCTCTACTGCATTTCTAGTCTCTGGATCCTCGATTTTTTGCAGCAATTCTATCAGAGAAGTATTATCTTTCCTGGATACGATGCCTAATGCTCCCTGTCCAGGCGAGGGAGGAAATGTATCCATGGACAACTTTTGGAATTTCACATCAAGGCCCAATCGTGAGATTCCTGCCTGGGCCAATACAATACCGTCAAACTCTCCATCATAGACTTTTCTGATTCGGGTTTCAATGTTGCCTCTGATTGGTTTTACCACAAGGTCTGGTCGTACTCGTATAATCTGAACTGCCCTTCTCAAGCTACTTGTGCCAATGAGTGCCCCCTTTTTTATTGTGTTCAATGTGGTACCGTCATTTGTGATAAAAACATCATTTGCTTCTTCCCGTATTGGAATGCAGGCAAGAACCAGATCGTCTGGTAATTCCGCAGGAATATCTTTTAGACTATGCACTGCAAAGTCAACTTTTTTTTCTGCAACTGCTCTATCAATCTCTTTTTCAAATATTCCTTTTTGGTTTATTGTAAAAAGAGGACGTGCATCGGTATCACCCTGTGTCTTTATTGTAACTATCTCAAATTCAGTACCAGGAGATTTTTTTTTAAGCTCTGACACTACCCAGTTTGTCTGAGTAAGTGAAAGTTGGCTGCCTCTTGTTCCTATAACATACTTCATGATTTCACCACTTGCAATGCCTTTTCATAAGACGATATGGTATCTTTGATGTCATCTGTAGAGTGTGCATATGACAAAAATACTGTTTCAAATTGTGATGGTGCAACAAACACTTTATTTTTTAACAATGTCTCAAACAGTTTTTTGAACTTTAACATGTCTGCTTTTTTTGCAGAAGAATAATCCACTACTTTATCATCGGTGAAAAAGATCTGAAACATTGATGATATTGAATTAATCTGGTGAGGAATTTTCATGTCTGATGCCATATCATGAATTGCTGATACCAGCTTGGTACAGTTCTTTTCAAGTTTTGGGTACAATTTTGACTGGAGTTTGTTCATGGTTTTGATAGAAGATACCCCAGCAGTGACAGATACAGGATTTCCTGCGTATGTGCTTGCCTGATAGACCTTGCCCTCAGGGGAGAGCATATCCATTATCTCACTTTTTCCGCCCACTGCTGCAATTGGAAAACCATTTCCTAGTGCCTTGCCAAGTGTGGTAACATCAGGTTTTATTCCAAAATATTTTTGAGCTCCACCTGGAGACATTCTAAATCCAGTCACTACTTCGTCAAAAATTAATACAATGTTTTTTTCTTGGGTAATTTTTCTAATGTCATATAGAAAATTCTTTGCAGGTAAGATCAGGCCCATATTTGCAAGAACTGGTTCTACAATTACTGCTGCAACATCATCTTCTTTTTCTACCAATGATTGCAACTCGTCTGAATTGTTATATTGTACAACAAGAGTATTTTTTGATACTTCATCCAAGCTTCCTTCAGATACGGGTATTCCAATGTGTGCTGCACCAGAACCTGCCTTAACCAGTACATAATCGTGTGCACCATGGTAACATCCTTCAAATTTTATTATTTTTTTCTTTTTTGTAAATCCCCTTGCCAATCTAATTGCAGTCATGGTGGCCTCGCTGCCAGTGTTTACAAGACGGACTTTATTCATGGATGGAAAATTTTTTGATATTAATTCAGAAAGATCTACTTCGATCTCAGTAGGTGCACAGTATAGAGTTCCCTTTTCTAGTTGATTTTTTACATCAGTGATTATTTCTTTTCGTCCATGTCCAAGAAGCAGTGCTCCATATGCGTTGCAGTAATCAAGGTAACGCTTCCCATCTACATCATATATCATGCTGCCCTTGGCCTTTTTTACAAAGAACGGATAAGGATCATAGTATCTCACAGGACTGTTTATGCCAGATGGGATGAATTTTTTGGCACGTGCAAACAGGTTCTTGGAGCTTGCCATTTACATGGAAATGAACTGGATTGTAATTATAATCTATATGGAAAAATGGGATTGTGCTAAAAATTTAGCGGAGTTTTGTCTGGCAGTTTGTAACCAAATCGTTTGAAGGACTGCCAAGGCTACATGTGTTCTGTCCAGTGCCACCCTGGATGATGTTGTGTCCAGTGCCGACAAAGACTTGCATGTTTCCGGCTCCTCCTTTTATGATATTATCACCGTTGCCTGCGTATATGGTATTGGTGCCATTTCCTGCGTAGATGATGTTGCTACCGTCACCTGCAATTACACAATCTCCAGATGGACCCTCGTGGATTACATCATTGCCATCTAGTCCAATTATCAAGTTTGGCACAGATGAGCCGGTTAGTGTTTCTGTTCCATTTGTTCCCATCACCAAGTTGTAATCAGATGATGGTTTTCCACATGCAAGAACTGTAACTGTTTGATCTAGTGTCTTTTCGTTTCCAAACTTGTCAATCGCAGTCCATTGGATTATGGTTTTACCAATATGGAATAGTCCTGTAGAGTTGCTTGTTATCTTTGGAGTTGTGTCTATTATTCCGGTACCATTGGCATTTCCTATCACAAGTGGTGTTGCAAATGCTGTTGCATCAGTTGTGATGTCATTAGGAATTACCAAGTGTGGTGGTGATCTATCTACAACTTGAATCAACTGTGTGGCGTTTGCCTTGTTACCAGATTCATCAGTTGCAATCCAAGTGATAGTGGTATTTCCAAATTGGAATAATGCTGGAGCATCATTTGTTGTTGAGGCTACCTTTACGTTATCGCTAGCTGTTGGGCTTCCAATATTTACAATAGTTCCAGTGGAACTTGTTGCATTTACTATAATATCATGTGGTGCAATTATCTTTGGTGCAGTGATATCAACTACATCGATTGTTTGAGTACCATTGGATACATTTCCGGATACATCCTTTGCAGTCCAGAGTACGATACTCTTTCCTAGTGGGA
>JAKEIJ010000068.1 GCA_022545805.1 Nitrosotalea sp.
CTTTGACTGACTATGATAGCCAGGCGATGAAGAAGAGTTAGAGACATGACACAAAATGATTGTTAATTCAGTGACTCTGAGTTCTGGCAATATCTATTTATTGAAAACGTCCTAGTCACAGATCAAAATGAAATTTGAGAAACGCGAAATTCTGTTGATTGTTGGAATACTGTTTATTATGATAGGTGTGATGGCATTGCCTCACATGAATCTAATCTATTCTGTAGTAATTGCAATCTCATTATATTTTGCAATCCGAGTCTTTATCGGACGAAGAAAAAAACAGATTCAAAGAGAGGTTGGGCAAGGTATCTGTGTTACATGTGGGGCACAAATCACTCAAGGCAAGTGCCCAAAATGCGATTCTACATAGAAATACGTTCTATAACTCGAGATGAATTCTGCGTACTCCTTATAATACTTGTAGGGATTCTTTTGTTTATGCGGACTGGGGCATATTGGGCATTAACAACTAGCTCAACTTTTCCACCATTAACACCTAAAATTACAAACGTGGACTTGAAGTGGTATTACAGATGAAATACTCTAGCCTTTACTTTATTGCCGGAATTCTTGTATTGCTGGTAATCGGCCACAATTATACTGCAAGTGGACAAACATCTTCGATAGCAAATCATATTGTCATAAATGAAGTAGAAGTAAATCCATTTGGTGATGATGCCAAGCTGCCAATTCAATGGGTTGAACTGTATAATCCGACCAATTCTCCTGTCAACATAGGAGGTTGGACAGTGGGGGCAACAACTGGCCTAAAACAAGCCTATACAATATCTGCTGGAACAACAATACAAAGTCAACAGTTTATTGTCTACAACTATGTACCAATCTGGTTTCCACATGTTGGTGCTGTAGTTCAACTAAAGGGTGTCAATGGCACCGTTGTTGATCAAACTCCTCCACTTACAGATACTCTGGCCGATGGTAATACTTGGCAGAGAATCTATGATGGTTACAACACTGGTTCTACAAGTGACTGGGCATACAAGAGTGGAACTCCAGGATCTTCAAATGGAAAATTACCAACAGCTAGTACTACAACTCAACTTACCGTATCAATGTCCACTGACAAACAGAACTATACATTTGGAGACACTGTAAACATTAGTGGCCAAGTGTCACAGATTATCAAAAACCCAGCAGTCACATCTATTCCTCAAACTGTTAATTTGGTATTGTCAGGACCACAAGGATTCAAACAAACATTTTCATTATATCCTGGAAACGACTTGAAATTCTATCAATCTGTAAAGACTGATCAAGTTTTGGGATTTGCTGAAGGGACATATACAATTTCAGCATCATATGGTGACATACAAACAACTTCTCACTTTTCATTAAGTTCTGTAGCATTCATTCCTCCAACACAAGCATCTGTCACTACAATGACTCTTTACACAGATCGTTCAAACTATACAATTTCCCAACCTATTTTACTATTAGGTTCTGTCTCAAACGTACTCCAACTCACACCTGTACAATACAAGGTCTATGACCCTACAAATACCATAGTATACCAGGGAACCCTATTTCCAGACGATCAGGGAAAACTTACTACTGCTAACCAATTTCAAAGAAGCGCTGGCAATTCTGGATTATTAATCAATACTGTAAATCCAACTTATGGAATATATCGAGTATCTGCAACTTACGGTAATGCAGCTGCAGTTGCAGAATTTACACTACTTCCGGCTCAAGCACAAGCAAATGCGATAACGCTAGTTACTGACAAGTCTGCATATGCACCTGGTGAAACAGTAACACTAAGTGGAAGTACATTGCTCCAGGGATTGCAAAATATCGGCATCAATCCAAATCTGCAAATACTCCAGACAACAGTTGGGGGAAGCTCTGGTACTCAAACTTCTGGAACTCGTGGTATAAGTCCGAATGCTGTAAACATGTTAACAAGTGTAAATCTTCAAAATGACAATACATTTTCATACAAGTTTGTTCTTGCTGGAGCAGCTAGTTTAGGAAACTATCGTGCAGTTGTTTCAATACCTCAAGGTACTGCAGAAGCTGACTTTGTTGTTGTTACAAACCCCTCTGATTACAAAGGCACAACTTCCTCTTCACCGTTCACTGTTGTTACAGACAAGAGTTCGTATGCTCTTGGCGACAAAATTACAGTGTCTGGGAAAATATTGAACCCAATTCAAATAGCCACACAAAATGCAGGAGCCAGTGTAAAGATCCAGATACTAAACTCTACTGGATTGCCAATATCTTCTGCAGGCAGTTTCATCAATAATCTCACAGTGCAGGATTCGTCAGCACTCTCATACTTTGCATTTCCTGATGCCAACGGAAACTATCAAGTGCAACAGATAATCCAGTCTGGAATATACCAGCCTGGAACCTATACTCTCAAGGCATCCTACAATAGCATGGTTGCATACACTACAATTACAGTATACAATCCGCTTGCATCAGGCTCGCAGGGTTCAATCGTAGCAAACACTGACAAAAAAGTCTATGGCGTTGGGGATACGGTCCAGTTGACTGGAACAATCTCTGCCCTTACCGGTACATCATCTTATACATTGACATTGATTCAGCCAGATGGTGAACAAACATCATCTCCACTTCCAGTGAACAATGGGGCATTTTCCTGGACATGGACGGTGCCAAGTACTGCTAGATCTGGCACTCAAATAACAACTGACAGGTCCTCTTCTCCTATAGTTGATCCTACAATCAACGTTTATGGAATTTATCGAATAAAGATTACATCAGCAAATGCAAACTCTGATTTGTTCTTCCAAGTGTCTAAAAATCCTCAACCCAATCAAGACATTGCACCAATCGTAGTAATGACTGACAAGACTGACTACCTGTCAACAGATGTTGCCAAGGTCTGGGGAGAAGTGATTCCAATACAAAATGCTGCATCACAAGATACTAACACTGCAGTACAAATTTTGATTTATTCAAATGACGGGCAGCAGATATACCGTGGCAGTGCAAACGTAAACCAGGGAGGTCAGTATTATGTTACTGTGCCATTACACACTGGAATATGGAAGACTGGAACGTACAAGATTTATGCCCAATATCTTACAAACAAAGTAATATCATCATTTAATGTGACTGATCAGTTTGCAACAACTTCTACCAAGTTACAACTCTTCATGACAACTGATACTGACAAATATCTTCCAGGACAAACTGTTCTTGTAACTGGCAGGACGAGCTATATTGTATCCATCAATAATGTGGATCTTGCATTTGGTCTTACAGGAGATACTATCATCAGCGAGGGTCAGATAATGTCAAAGCAAGGCAGTCTGCTTCCAAAAGCCACTGTATCATTTGATCAGTATGGATCATTTAGTTATGATTACAAGATTCCAAGTAATGCACCTGTTGGAAATTATACCATAGTTGCAATGGTGCCATTTGGATCATACAATGCATACTTTAACGTAGTAAACGAATTACCATCAAAAATAATTTCGATCGTAAACGAGACTAGTACAACTGGCATGAACCAAACAGGTTCCAATACTACTCATTCAACTTCACCATCTGTAAACTTTCCTTATACAATAGGTCCGACTCAAAAGCCATCTAAATCGGCTAACATGTTTGTTGAAAAGACTGGTCAACTTTCAGAATCTGTTGTAGGTGTAAATCTGAATGCTAAACCAGTCGGAAATGCAACATATTATCCAAAAGAACTTGATGGACTTCTCAGGGTGAATCCAAATGATATCAACTCGGTAAGCATCAAGGTAAGCTCACAGGATGGAACCTGCATAATTGGTCAGGACCCAGGTTGCAAGATAACTACCTCTACTGTACGATCTGGATTCTACCAGACGGTTACAATAAACGGAATGGATTATCTTGTTGGGTACTCGGGAACAGGAGTGAGATTGGTACAGTTTAGTATAATCCCTGCACATACTGGTGATGTAATGTCTGATGGACAATGGGGTGTTGAAATTATCAAAAAAGACCAAGTGACTAGGTTCTATTATCAGGTCACATATGGTACAAAATAATTTTATAATCTCAAACAATTTATTGTTGGCACCTCTTTTGTTGATATGATGAAGATTCAGGTTTTAATGTTTGAGCAAGACGATCCCTCAAAATGTACTGCTGCCAAGCTTGTAAAATTTGGAATTGCAACACGCATCAAACATCTGACCGGAAAAGACATGATTTTAAATCCATTTGCAAAAGAGTTTGTCCTAAAAAATGACCGCGACCTGACAGGATCTATTACAGCAATTGATTGCTCTTGGGAATTGGCTCAAGGAATGTTTCTCAAAAGATTTGTAGGGCTGTCAAGAAAACTCCCACCATTGCTTGCTGGAAACCCTGTCAACTATTCCAAAGTGGGCAAACTCACAACTGCTGAAGCAATAGCTGGTGCGTTGTATATCATGGGCTACAAAGAACTTGCCGATTCTGTAATTGGCAAGTTCAAGTGGGGCCATACGTTTTTTGATCTGAATCAATATTTATTGCAGGACTATCTGAATGCAAAAACAACAGAAGATGTTATACAAATAGCACAAGAATATTGTCTGGAACAATGACTCTACATCTTTGAGCCAAAGTATTCTTCATCGGTAGGAATTTTTCTGACTGGCATGAATCTGTAGAGGCTGCGATAAATCTTGTAGATTACCCTGTTTTCCTTTAATCTTGGGGCTATCATCTGCCAAAAGTATCGTGCCTTTATGCTTGCAAATCTTGAATCTCTTACTACAAAAACGCTGTATTTTGATTTTTCAACAAGCTCCATAGTTCTTGGACTAAATGCCTGCTCTGATTGATTTCCTGCTCCTACAATTACTATTTCTGGATCCTTGTTGAGGTTCTCAAGTATGTCCTTTGTAATTTCAGAACTCGTTGGATATACTCTTTCAACAGGTACCTTTCGAAGATCAAGGTCAAACATTTTTTCATTGATTCTGCTCAAAATGTCTCGCTCTTCTTCTGGGGATTCTACTACACCACGTATGATTCGTATCTTACTTCCAACAGCCTTTGAAAATGCATGTGCAATCTCAATTCCAAGATCCGAATGTCTTCCCTTGTCGTATGACACAACTACATGATCCATCTCTTTTTCAAATTCTTTTTTGATATTCACACCAAGTATGTCACAGGTTGCAAGTGAAAGTAACTTCCTGTTGTTTTTGAGATCAAAGAAATCCATGATGAGCAAGTTGATTCCTTGTTCTTCAGTTGTTGCAAGAATTGCCTCGGTATTATCATGTGACAGTCTGACTAAGTACCTGTGGTCCGAAAAACCTGGTCTGTTTTTCAGTTCTTCGAACGTCTTCATGATTGGCTCTGCGAATCTATGACCCATTGAAAGTGGGATCTGGAGAGGAATTGTTGCAACATTCAAAAGTGAGATCTCTCCATCCTTGTCCTTTGCAATAGCAGATGCAATAGTGACTAGCTTTTCAATTGTTTTTTTGTTAAAGACCACCATTATGCGATAGCTCTTTCTTTCTGCTGGGCCAATGTTTGCAACAAGGGGCGCATAGTGCTCTATCTCTTTTTTGGATATGTACAACTTGTAAACTGAGAACCCAATCAATATCCAGATGATTGCAATGACCCAGCTTAGCGGGTTGTAAATTAACAAAAATATTGCAAGTCCTGCCTTGCAGATTATTCCTATGATTGGCATGAGGGGAAACAGCGGAATTTTAAATCCATAATCGAGTTTGTGTCCATATAATCTCCTGATGTTGATTCCGGCCCAATTTACCTGCGTAAATAGAAACAGGAACATGACGCCTGCCACCAATGCAATCTGTTCAAGTGGCAACCATGATGCCATTATCAACATGATAAACCCTGATGCAATTATTGCAAAATGGGGAGTATGATATTTTTTATGAATGGAGCTAAAGATGTACGGCAGGTTGTATTGTCTACCCATTGCAAAAGATACACGGCTTGAGGAAAACGTAGTTGCACTAAGTGCTGCAATACTTGAAACAAGTCCTCCTACAAAGACAAGTGTTGTTCCATATGGAATGAGATATTCTGCTGCTTTGGCGATTCCAACATCTTTATTGTCTCCGATAAACTGCCAGACTTCTTTTCCTATCTTTGATGAATCGATACCACCAAGAAAGACAAAAGTGAAAACTATGTAGAGCACTGTAACTATGCCAAGTGTAAGAAAAATTGCCTTTGGTATGTTCTTCTTTGGATTTTTTACCTCTTCTCCAGCCTGGACAATTATTTCATAGCCTTCAAAAGCGATAAATGTGATTCCCATTGCCAGGATGAATCCTGTTGCTCCGTTTGGAACAAAGTGTTGAAAGTTTACTGCCCAATCGTGGTTGACAAAAGTCATTGCATAAATTCCAGACGTTATTAAAACAATGATGATTATAATTTGCATAAATGTTAATCCGTTTCCAATTTTCCCTGTAAGGGAGACACCTCTGTAATTTACATATGTAAAAAGTATGATTGAAAGTATCGCAATAATTTTTTCGAGTGGGATTCCGCCATACTGGGCTGCAAATCCCACACTGGTCAATATGCTTCCAAAAAAGTCTCCAATTGACACTGCATACAAACTTCCTGCTATCATGTGGGCAAACCATGCTATCCAACCACTGATGAATGCATTTGGTCTTGGCAGTCCTTCCTTTACCCACCTGTATCCTCCTCCTGCTTCTGGAAATGCAGAGCCTAGCTCGGCATATGTCAGAGCTGTGAAGAAACTGATTACACCACTTGCAAGAAAGACTATCAAAAGAGATGGGCCTCCTTCATGCATTGCTGGACCTACTAGGTTGAAGATTGCACCGCCTATCATGGCTGCAATCCCGATCATTGTTATGTCAAGCAATGAGAGGCTTCGAACAAGCCCTGCATGCGTATCGTGCTCCATGGAGATATCTACCGTGAGGACTGGATGGTCGAATAAATCTCTACTTGTAGATCTTGTCTGATTTGTAATGGATTTTTTGATATGTGGAGCATACGGCACGCATGATTGTGTGTATTTTTATTCTCAATGCTAAAATAGCTAATCTTGAATCTAGTATCCAGTGCGAGCCGGTGAACGATCACTGCCACGGCAGAGGAAACTCCTCCCTCCATGCAGCAAGTGTGATCCGGAGACGGATAATCAGAGATGATTGGCAACAGCACAGAAAAAAATCCGACCTGGCGTACTATGATGGTAAAGCCTGAGGTTTCCAGCACAGGAATGAAAAATCTGTCCCACGCGGAGAAAGGCCAAATCAAACAATAAGCGCTGCACTTTGTTTAGGTAGGCCGCATAGCGAAATATCGTGAAAACAGAAGGAGGGTTACGGCTGGCGCGCACTTTATTTTAAAAATATTTTATTTCTTTTCTTCGTCGAACTTGTCTGCCCAGTGCTTTCTTTCTTCATATTGGAATGTTGGAGGTGGACTGGTGTCTTTTCCTCTCTTCATTGAATCTTTCATCTTCTTGTTACTCCACCAGAAGATTCCTGCCGCAATAACTGCAGCAAATCCTGCCATTGCATAAATTGTCATTGTTGAAAGGCCTTGAGCAGTTGTACCGCCTCCTGTTGTGGATGTTTGTAATGTGGTTGAAATTGCGGGGTCTCCTTGAACTTCATATCCGTTTGCATGTCCATCTGCATCTAATGTACCAGAGCTTGCTCTCTCAACTATTGTCAAATGATATTTTGCATCTGTAGTAAAGTCGACATCAATATTTTGTGGTTTTAGTGATCCTTGATATAGGTCACTTTGTCCGTATGCAAATCCTGTTACTGCCACTTTCTTTCCGCCATAACCATATCCTGCAGAGTCTGCGACTGTATATGATGGGTCGAAGAGTGTGTTCCATTTTTCAATTGGGTATCCAACTAGTGGACTGGCATCTATTAGATTTGCGCTTAATGGACTCTCTGCTGGAGTTCCTTTCAAAACATTGTACACGTCTGGTAATTGGTTCTTTATTATTCCGATAGGTGAATTAATGTCCAAGTCACCAAGATTTGAAGTTGAAATGACTACTGGACTTGTCATCTTGAATCCCATCCATGATATGTCAAACACTGTTGGTACATCACCTCCACCCTTGCTCAAGACATATCCATTCAATACTGGGATTAATGATATCTTGTAATCGATGGTAGCTCCCTTGTCGTCACCGTTTATCTGAACTTGATAATTTATAGTCAAATTGGAAATTGTTGCAGTGGTTTTTCTGTCTGTTGCAAACTCTGTGTTTATGTCCTCCATGAATGCCTTGATGCTTGTGTTATTCTCAGAGGTATCAGTAAATGATAATGTCAGGTTTTTACCGTTCAAAAGATCCTTTAATTTTCCACCGTTTGAATAATCAATTGCTACGTTCTTTGTAAACTTGAATTCTGGTGTGATTGGTGTTCCTTCCATTGGTAGGTATGCGTTAAAATCTACAGTTGCAAAGATTGGAGCAACTGTACCGACAACTAACAAACTTAAAACGGCTGATGCTAAAAGAAATCTCTTAGTCACGAAACTGAATCTTCTTCAGGATAGTAATAAATCTTAGCATTGATTTTGGCAAATGAGAATTTTTGTACCATGCATTGGCAAGAGTAATATTTAGTTGGTGCAGGTTACTAACTTCACGGGGTAAATAAAAAAATGATTACAATTCTAGCAGGTGGAACAGGTTCTGTCAAACTGGTTCGAGGTGTGGCAACACAAACTAGAGATATTTCTGTAATATCAAATGTAGGTGACAATTATTGGCTGTATGGACTGTATATCTGTCCAGACATTGATACGATTCTTTACGGACTTGCAGATATTTTGGACACTGACAAGGGCTGGGGAATAAAGAAGGATACATACGGATTTTTACGTCAGATGGAGATGCTTGGAGAAGAGACGTGGTTTAACATTGGAGACAGAGATGCCGCAATTCATCTCTTGAGAACCAATATGCTCAAGAATGGAAAGAACTTGTCTGATATTACAGAGTGGATGTGCCAGAAATTTGCAATTGATACAAAAATTATTCCTGTTACTGATAACAGCGTAGAGACACGAATTGTGACAACCAAGGGAGATCTCCATCTTCAAGAATATTGGGTAAAACACAAGGGACAAGACAAGGTTGATGGAATAAAATATGTGGGTGCTGACAAGGCACGTGCAAACCCTGCTGCAGTAAATGCAATACATGATTCCAAGTTGGTCATAATTGCACCAGGGAATCCTTTGACTAGCATTGGACCAATTTTATCCATCAAGGGAATTAGAAAGGAACTTTCTAAATCCAAGAAAAAGGTTGTAGTTGTAAGTCCAATCATTGGAAACACTGCAATTAGTGGTCCTGCAACAAAATACATGGAGGCTGCTGGAATGGAGGTCTCTGTATATGGTCTTGCAAAAATGTATTCTGAGGTTGCATCTCACATGGTGATTGATTCTTCTGACAGATTACTAACAAGAAAAATAGAAAACTTGGACATGAAAGTTTACGAGACTAAAATAAAGATGAAAGACAAAAAGGATGAAGAAGCACTTGCATCCTTTATTTTAAAACAAGTACATGTCTAGCTTGCTCACTGGCGCAATAATTCCGGTAAAAACTTTTTCACGAGCCAAGACTCGTCTTGGGCTGTCACCTGATACTACAGAACAAATCTGTAGACTAATGCTTGAATCTGTCTTGAAGACTGTTACGCAGTCTGATGTAATACAAAAAACAGTTCTTGTAAGCAAAGACGAAGATGCATTAAGCATTGGAAGAAAGTTTGGAGCGTCTGGAATCTATGATGAATCTGAACAAGGTGTAAACAGTGCAGTCTTGCTTGCAGATAAGTACTTTGGAGAAGAAGGCTTTGATGGTACCATGGTATTTCCACAAGACATCCCTCTCATGGAACCCGAAGACATACACACGTTATACCAGATGAAGACATCTGAGAGGTGTGTACTGGTAGTACC
>JAKEIJ010000069.1 GCA_022545805.1 Nitrosotalea sp.
GACAAGTCATACCTGATCCAAAATTTATGCCGAAAATAGAAGACATCGAAAAGATTTTCTGAATCAAAGCTTTCTGTAATCCAGATAAAAAAATCATAACTAGTAGACTAGACATGGATAGTAGAGCTCTTGGTTTCTTCATATGGTAAAAATACCATAAAAAAGTCAAAATTAGTAACAAGACTGGCCATGTTGCTGGATTTGAATAAATCACTATAAGAAAAATTCACGGAGACTTACAATCAAAGTTTCATCTGGTACAGATTTCTCTTTGATACAACCACCGTCTTGCCTTCTTGATTTGTCCCCTCAAAATCCACTGAAATCACGCCAAACTCTTCATTGAGTTTGCGTTTCTCAGATATCCTGAATTTTATCTTTAATTTTTCGCCAGTATAAAGCGGTTTTAGAAATCTTGTCTGCCTGTTGTTCCAGTCAGAATCGCCATCGACTCCATAAAAGATCAAGTGGTTGCCATACATTGATTCATGTCTTGTAAACTCCCCTTCCATTTTTGATAGTATTGCCCTTCCTGACACCATTTTTTTCTCATTTGATGCTTCCTTGTTATCGTAAATGACATTTTTGATTCCTGAAAACAAGAGATAACTGTCAAGTTCTGGCGGTGTAATTTCACACTCTGAATAAAACTCGTCTCCGACGTTTAGTTCAGAAAACTTTTTCATCAGGATCGTGTTTCGTCTGGATAGTAAATTATTTCTGCATTTGCTACTGCTTTTCCAGATGTAAGATAGTTTACTGCCTTGATTGTATTCTCGTTGACAGGCTCTATACCATCTACACTTCCTGGCAATACCAAGTACATGCGAAGTCTTGATTTTAGAACATCGCTTAGTTCCTGGTTGACAGTTGTTGCAAATGGTCGTAATGCTCCACGGAAGACCTCGACTCTTGCACGGTCTGCACCAGTTGCCTTGCCTCCTGGCATGTCAGGACCAATGATTATCATACTTCCTTCTTTTCCCTTGAATAGTGGTGGATTCTTTGCCCCTCCTGGGACAAACATGGCAAGTGCTTCTTGCATGAATATGGCTGGAGTGTTTATGAACTTGTCAACCAAGTCATCCCATCCTTTTCTGGAAAGATCAACAAATTTACCAACCTGAGGTACCTTTCCTGTTATGTAAATTACATTGCCAATTGGGCCAACCTTTTGGGTTGCAGTGTTTAACATCCTCTTGACGCTTTCCTGGCTTGTCAAGTCCAACACATGAGAGTGGAACTTTGAGAGCCTCTCTTCTGCAATCTTGGGGCTTGTCTTTGATATTAGGATGACCGTCTTTCCTCCCGAACTTTCTATTTTTTGTGCAAGTGCCTCTGTTCTTGCCACATCTGATTCATCGGTAGCATCTAGTGCAAATACTGTGATTTTAGAATAGTTTCCTTGGGTATCTGGTATGGAGCATGCAATGTGTGGCTTGACTGGATAAAATACACGGTCACCTGGAATGACTTTGCCGTTTAGAATCTGTGATATGTTGTCATCGCTTAGCATCAAGACAGTCTCTGCAACCTGTTGCTGTGTCAAGAACTGTTCGTCTGCAATCATCTTGCTTGTATTGTTTTGCACCTTTTCTGCAATCTGCTGTATCTTTGCTAATAGTGCAGATATTGTAACTCCAAGTTTTTGTATGTCAGATTCTGACGTTATTGATTTTAATTTTGCAAGTTTTGCAGCAGCATTTGCAATTCCATCCTTTACTGTTTTCTCGTCTTCTCCAAGTAGCGGTAAAATGTCGGCATTCACTGATTCGACCTCTTCTGGACTGAGACTCTCAAAACCGCTTACCCTCATAAATTCTGCAGCAGCCTTTGGATATACTGTCTTGTAAATTCTGTCAGAGTGTACTGGACCAGGATTTGTTGCAATTGAGATTATTTTTTTATCAGTAATCTCCCATGACATGGCTTCAGCAAGTCTGTTCTTTGCACCCTGGGATGCAGTGTATGGACTACGGAATCGATATGGCCTTTGCTCATATGGTCTCTCTTCTGTAAAGAATGTAGATATTGTAACTATCTTGGAGCCAGGCTTCATGGTCTTGATTGCCTGTGCTGATGTCCAAAATGTTCCAGTGAGGTGAATTCCAACTGTGCTCTTGAATTCAGAAATTGGAGCGTTTGCAAAACAAGTAACAGGTCCTGATACTCCTGCATTGTTTACTACGATATCCGCTGCACCATGTGACTTTTTAAGATCCTCGAACATCTTTGAGACTCCCTCTTCGTCACTTACATCAACACCTGGGAAAATTTTTACAAATGAATTGCTCTTTACTCTGGAAATTACCTGCTCTAGTTCTTTTGCTGCCTCTTCAAGTGGCTCTTTTCTTCTTCCTAAAATGACAATGTTTGCTCCGTTTTCAGCAAATTTCATGGCAATTGCCTTTCCTATTCCAGTTCCGCTTCCTGTGATTACCACGATTTTATTTTGAAATTTGAGCATTGATAGTGACTTGACAATTCTGGACTATTTATTCGATTATGCTTGTTCTTTGGTTGGAGCCATTAGATCTGGGCAAGAACATTGTCCCATGGTTTCTACAGACATATTTATTTGTGGGTTGGTAAAACTCCAGAGCATGCACGATTCCGAGTCTGAGACTTTTCATCCAGTAAATAAAAACGAAGAATTTTGCGAGTCTTTAAAAAAAATTGGCCTTGATGCCAAAGCAAATCCAATTGATTCTGACGATGCAGAAAAAGAAAACTATTATTCAAAATACTATTCTCACACTCCTTCCATGGTAACAAATCATGGCACCATAACACTCAAGGGAACCAATATTGACGTGGTCCAAATTATCCAAAAGGGTTGAGCATGGCACAAGACCTTAATCCTGTATCCTGGGGCGCTCAAGACAGATACCAAGCACACTTTATTGTAAAAATCTTGACAGGCTGTGATAGCGAAGACTATCTTGCAAGACCAACACTACAAACCAAGGGACACTTTGCCACAAAGAAAGTTACCGGAGTAAACTGGGTTGGAGGAAATCTTGCCGATACACTAAACAAAGATGAGACCCTCAAAACCATGATTACGAAATTGCCATATGAAGATGCACAGATATTTGTAGAACCAACAAAAGGCGGAGTCCGAATCTTTGGCAGATGGAAAGACAGTTACAATTTTACCATGACAAAAGAATTGTTTGCAGTCTATGACAGGATTGCACTTTCTATCAAAAACATGTCATGCCCTCCACCAATCAAGAGCTAGACAATCAACTTTATCCCCTTTTGGGATTGCCCAGATGAACTGCTTTCTTACTGTAGTTGCAAGCCTTCCAGCTAGTACAACACTTGTTGCCGACATGGTATCAGTAGTATTGTACACCTGAAGCAAGTATGGTGCGTGATCAATTCCTGGCCCTTTTTGGTATACTGCAAAATCGCATCCAAATTTAATGCCAGGATTTACGATATACCCCTTATCACGAAAATCCTTGTAGACAGAATATTTTTTGTCAAAGTTATAGTATTCCTTTCTGCAAATCTCGAGAAGCTCTTTTTGCGTTACAATTTTTTTTGATTGGTATACTTTGATTTTAGATTTTTCCTGCAGATATAATCCTTCGATTAAATCCAAAATCAATGGAACGTTTATCTCGTCAGGCTTGGGTTTTGTCATGCCAATTGGCTTGCCGTAATACCCTTCAACAAAAAGCGCTTTTGAGTCTGCAATATTCCAAATTATTATCCTGTTCTCAAGCAGGTCGCCTTTCATGAAATGATTTGTAATGACAATTGATTTTAGTGTTTACAAATATCAAAAAAAGGAAAAAAGAGTATCTTACAAAATTTTATAGGCTGAGAGCAAGCAAAATGAATGAATCTGATACCTGCAGTACCTTGTCTGACATTTCTTCAATTCCCTCCACGACATCTTTGAGTAAAAGCAACTCCTTTGTTGAAGCAGTCTCGTCAAGAACCCTAATGCTTAGTGCTCTGTACTTGTCGTCTACTTGTCTTTCTATCTTTTGTGCTTCGTGAGCCAAGTCTATTGCCACTGTACTGTTGTTGCTTGCAAGGGCTCGAATTATTTCATTTATCTTGTGAATCTGGTCTACTGCCAATTCAACTAGTTCTGTGAGGTCCTTGTCAAGTTTTTCCTTCTTTAGCGTGGCGGACTTGATGTTTGAGAGTTTGAAGGCAATACCTGTGATGTATCCTGCAATTTCATCCATTGTATATGCCGAGTTCAAAAGATTCTCCCTGTTCATCATAAGACCGCCAACATCTGAAATCTCCCTTGTTATTTTTCTACGAAGAGCTTCTACTTCGTCCTCGGTATTTTTTATCCTCTCCAATAGTTGTTTGATTTCAGCCTTGTCTGCCTTAATTATCAAACCTGGCAGAATTGATAGATCTCTGACTGCGTTGAGAATTCTATTTATCTCGTCTTGTAAAACGGCCAAGGCCTTTCTCTTTGCCTGAACTTCAAGTTCTCCGCTATACATCTAGATATTCTAAACTAGGTCTACGGCTAATAATCCTTGCGTAAATTCGATTGTACAAGAAAAATTTTTCTCTAGCTTATTTTTTCGTCTTGCACAACACGTTTTTGGCTATTGTATAACGTAACTATCTCATCAATGTTAGTTGCATTCTCTGATGTTTTCTCAAATCTTATCTTTCCTGTAAACTTGGGAAAACGAAGGGCGAGACCACTGCCTTTTCTGATTTTGTCCATGGCAACTTTGTGAATCGGGCTGAGGGTTATCTCTGATGCTACAATCTCTATTACTATCTCAGGCTCAAACCAGACATCTGCCTCAAGACCACTCTGAATTCTTGGGTCTTTTTTTACAGTTATCTTGTCTGACAAGATCTGGTAGAACTGGTCAAGGGATTCGTCTGTAAAACCAGTTCCAACTTTACAGATGCTTGGAAACTCGTCTGTCTTGTCATCATATGCGGACAAGAGGAGGGCACCATACCTTCCAGTCCTTCTTCCCCTGCCATAGAATGCACCAACTACTACCAAGTCAAGGCTGTCACCCAATTCGTTTCTGTATTCTCGTTTTAGCTTGAGCCAGTTGCTTGCCCTTGCACCTGCACGGTATGGAGAGTCAAGTTGTTTTAGCATGATACCTTCACATCCGGAATTTATTGCATTTTCAAGACTGTCTTCTACTTCACTGTCTGTCTTGACTAGGACCATGGGCATGACTTTGGCAAACGAATCTTCTGCCACATTTTTTTCTAACAACTTTCTTCTTTCTGAATATGGCACTTCAAGACAACTTTTCTTGTCAACAAGTAAGATATCAAAAAAGTTTACAGTGATTGGATATTCTTGAACTGCTTGTGCAATTTTGTACTTGCGTCTCCTGTGCATTAATTCCTGGAATGGCAAGAATTCTCCAGTGTCATCATTTATTGCAACAACTTCGGCCTCCAGTATTATCTCGTCTGACTTTAGTGACTTGCCAATATTTTCTACGATATCGGGATAATAGCTTGTGATATTTTCAAGTGAGCGAGAGTACAGGACAACTTTATCTTCCTGTCTGTGCACCTGGACACGTTCTCCGTCAAGCTTGTATTCTGATGCGAATTCAGAACCCATTTTTTCATGCGCCTCTTGAGGACTCTTTACTCTCTCAGCAAGCATTGGTCTAATCGGACTAAATATTGCAACTTGAAAATCTTTGAGGGATTCAAGTCCCTTTTCTGCAACTGCCTGGGAAACTTTGCCCAAGTCACTACAAACATTGTATGCATGCTCTAATGTGGGTCTATTTTCTTTGGAGCCAGTATATGCAACAGACAACGCGTCAAGTATAGTATAATCTGCAATACCTAGTCGAAGATTTGATGTTATTATCTTTGCAATAAATCCGCCTTCTGTTGGCGTGGCATCATTTAGCAGGCTTGAAATGTATTTTAGCTTCATGTCCTGTGACCTTGCACCTTTTAGCTCAGCAATCTTGTACAATGTATCATAGACTCGTTCGACTGTAATGTTTTGACTGAGAAAAGTTGTCTGGGTTTTCTGTTCTAGTATCTTTGATGCGACCTGTCCAAAGTCTCCGGCATCCCTGTACGCGTCTTCTATTTTTTTAATTGAAATACCCGATGATTTTGATAATGCCTTAATTGCAATCTTTTCTGCAATTCCAATCTCAACACCTTCATGGTCAGGTCGCAGCTTTCCTTGCAAAAGATAGACAACTTTTGGTATGATATCGGCAGGTGTAATCTTGAACAAGTCGACCAAATGTTGTGTTAGTTCTAGTCTCTTTGTTGTGTTCTCCATGTAACTCAATGTGTCTGCAACAAGAGAAAATTTCATCTGAAGGTTCTTGATGTACGTATGATAAAAGTCTGAAGTTACTTTTTGTGTAGGTGTGCTTGGATCTTTAATTTGATTTCTGTCTCTCTCCTTGAAATTATTGAATGAAAGTCAGAGTACTCTTCCGAATCCAAGAATCGCTTGTTTCTCTTCAGGAATCCGTCAAAAAAGACTCCACCCATGTATCCGATATACAATCCCGTTGCAAAGTCTGCCAAGTTTGTGATTGGCCACGATGTTGCCTCTGAGAGAACCATCTTTGGATATTCAAGTGCATACGTTATCACATCGTTTAGGTTCTTTTCTTCAATGACGTCAAGGCCCATGGTATAGGGCAACTTTTTCTAGTATTTAGTATTTCTGAAATTTTGGCAATAATGATGGATTACTTTTCAGAATGCTTGTGACAAATTATCATACGACGCCTTCATTAATCTTGAATGTATTACTCTCTTTATGGTAGATGTGTTATCATCTGATCTTGCTAGGGAACTTGTTACAAGATGCATTGTCATTACTGCCATTTTCTCGATAATTTCTTACTTTATCACACAAAGATATCAATCAAAATTAGATAATTTGAAGAAAAAGATTCCAATACTCTTTGTTGTCTTTGGGGTAGTCATGTTGATAAATATCATATATGTACTTAACAGGAATCCGTGATAAGATCTAAAGTAACAGGTCCTGAAAGTAAATGCGGAGAATTTTGTCTCTAAGGTCTCTTCAATTACCACGCACTGAAACTTTTGTTCGTTTATAAATAGGAGAAAAAAAGAATGACATATGGGCGGCGGAAAGAAACAATCTCCGGCACAGGCAGAAAAGTCTCAGACAGCCGAGGCTACAAAGAAGGAAGGCCAAAAGAAGGGAGAGCGAAAAGATCAAAAGACAAAGACAAACATTTCTGTTATCATTGATGAAAACCAAGCAATGAATTTCATCAAGGGTGCAAAGGTCTTTACCGTTCAGGAATTGTCAAGACAGACAAACGTCAAGATATCTGCAGCAAACGCACTGCTCCAAAAATTACTTCAAAAGGGAACGGTAAAGCGAGTTGGCGGATACAGCGGACACCACATTTACGTTCCAGCTTGAGTTATTGAAAATATATCTCCAGGTTTTATATTCTTCAGAGATTCTAGATTAGTTGTAATCTTTCCAACAAGTGTCATGGGTTTGGTTCCGGATATGTCATCAATGAAAAAACAGATCGAGCCGTTTGCAGCTAAAAATGCAGCATCTCCCTTTTTGAACTGGGTCTTGAGTTTTTCTCCACCTGTCTTGATATTTGTATCCACATATGCTATGCTGGCACCCATCATGTGAGCATTACCTTCTATTGGAATGGATCGTGCAATGCCTCCGACTGTCTTTGGTGCCAAGTGGCGCTTTAGTTCAAGTGTAAGATCTACTTTTCCTTTCAATGATAGAACAAAATCAAGCTTTGAAACAGAGCCTGCACTCATTTTTGTGGACAAGGATTATGAATATATAACGTTTCTTTATCCAACATCTCAATGTCGGATGAACCTGAGGAAGTAAGTGTAGATACCGAAGAGGTTCAGCCAGTTGAGGAAGAAGAACCAAATCTGGGTCCTGCTGTAGTCGAGGTTCCTGAAGCTCC
>JAKEIJ010000070.1 GCA_022545805.1 Nitrosotalea sp.
CGAAAACACTCCAACACATACAGCCATAGTTATGTTTCCTTTCGGAGAACTGTTTAACAGAAATGGAATCAAGGTAGGCATATCTTCATGGAGACGAATCCATGACATTTCCACACCGCCACTTGCAAAAATGGGTGGAAACTATCTCAATTCCATTCTAGCAACGCAAGAATCAAAGAGAAATGGCTACGATGAAGCCATATTATTAGATCATCTAGGAAACATAAGTGAGGCACCTGGAGAAAACATATTCATCATAAGAAATGAAAAATTGCTAACACCCCCACCCAGTTCATCAACATTGGAGGGAATAACAAAAGATTCCGTAGTCAAAATAGCAGAAGATCTTGGATACCAGATAGTAGAACGTGAAATTCCTAGAACTGAGATTTATTTTGCTGACGAAGTATTTTTGACTGGCACCGCAGCAGAAATAAGTCCGGTCATCTCAATAGATGGTAAAAAAGTTGGAGATGGTAAAGTTGGAATGATTACAGAAAACATTAGAAAAGTCTATTCAGATATCACCATGGGTAAAAACAAGAAATACTCAAAGTGGATAACACCGGTGTATTAGGATGAAGATAGTCCAGATAGGCACAGGTGGCTTTGGAAAAAACCACGCTAGGATTCTCTCTCAGCTTGGAGTTCTCTCAGCCATATGTGACATGAATGATTCCAGAGCAAAAGAGTTTGGTGAAAAGTACTCGGTGAATCATTATTCATCTCTAGATTCCCTTATAGATTCAGAAAAATTTGATGCGGCATTTGTATGTACACCTACTTCTACTCATTTTGATCTAGCAAGAAAGCTCATAGAACAGCAGAAAAATGTTTTTGTGGAAAAACCAATGACTTATCTTTCTAGAGAAGGTGAAGACTTGCTCAAATTAGCCAAGAAAAATAAAGTAATTCTCACAAGTGGATACATTGAGAGATTCAATCCAGCCGTTTCACTTGTCAAAGAATATGTAAAGACGAAAAAATACGGAGAATTGATCATGCTTGAATTCCACAGAGAAAATAGAATGCCAAATCACATAAAAGATGTAGGAATCATCTATGATACCTCTGTACATGATATTGATACTGCCATGTGGCTATTTGATGACGTACCAGAAGTGGTGTTCGCAAGGTCTGGAAAAATAAGACATGAACATGAAGATTTTGCAACAATAATGCTGGGTTTCAAGGATAACCGAGTTGCAATCATATCATCAAACTGGATTACCCCAATTCGAGTAAGAAAATTCAATGCAGTGTGTGGTGATGCCATAATTTCTTCAGATTTTATTACACAAGAGGTAAAAATTGAAACTAGTTCAGGAGCAGAAATACCTAGAAAGGAAACCGAAGAGCCTTTACTTTTAGAGATAAAAAACTTCATAGCTGCAATAGAAGGAAAAGAGAGCATAAGAGTAAAAGCAGAAGATGCCGTGAATACAACCAAGATTGCAGAAGCGGCACTTTTATCTAGCCAGAAAGGAACTCCAATTTATCTGGGTTTAAAATGAATAAAAAATTAATGGAAATACTTGCTTGCCCAATAGACAAACACTTTCCACTTGAATTAGTAGAATTGGCTTCAAAAGAAGAAGTTGTTTCTGAAGGTATGATATTTTGTTCAAAGTGTTCTAGATACTATCCAATAATAGAGGAGATCCCCATAATGTTGCCTGATGAGTTAAGAGACAAGAACCAAGATATCGAATTCTTGACCAAGCACAGAGGCACTCTTCCAGACAAAATTGTTACAAAAGGCGTTCCATGGCACTTGTGATACTAGATGGTAACCAATTTCATTTCTGAAAAAGCAAAACTTGGAAAAAATGTAAAGATATGGCATTTTGCATACGTAGGAAGCGATACTGAGATTGGAGATAATGTCAAGATAGGTTCGCTTGCACATGTGGATTACAATGTCAAGATAGGAGAGAATACCATGATAGAGGGCCTTGTTTACATACCACCACTTTCAAGAATTGGAAAAAATGTCTTCATTGGTCCTGCTGCTTCTTTAACTAATGATCCATATCCTGCTAGCAAAAAGATGATAGGAGTTACTATTGAAGACGGGGCAGTAATTGGCTCAAGAGCAGTCATAAAGGCAGGAGTCAAGATAGGAAAAAACAGTGTAGTGGCAATGGGTGCAGTGGTAACAAAAGATGTTCCACCCAATTGTGTGGTAGTAGGAGTTCCAGCCAAAGTCAAGTATTCAAGAGAAGAATACGACAAGAAAAAGAAAAAGTGGGAAGACAGTTAGTGACTAATTTGCTTGTGAAATATCCAGTTTTTGATTTTCGACATTATCAAGATCCAAATCACTACAAGCATAATTGCAATACCAGCTTTTACTGCAGAATCTATCAGATTATCTAACTTGCCAAAGCCTTGTATTGAGATATGTGCTATTATTGGCACAATCAAGGCACCTCCTGCAATAATCAACAACCACATGACAAATACGTAGAAAAAAATTGGAATTCCTCTCATAGCTTAATTCCCATCATAAAAGATGTTATTATTGCAAGCGCTGCAGAAAATAAAGCCAGTTTGAATATTACAAATCCCACTTGTTTTTCTGTGAGAGGCCCATTTGCTAGGATCAATCGTACAAGAGTAACAGGAGCTGATTTATCAGTGCTTGCCATTAACTTGAAGTCTTCAGTATGAACAACGGGGTTTGCTTTTATCTGTCTGTGTTCAATTATTCTTTTTACACTAGAAAGAAAGAGAAAAGAGTTTATCACCGCAGGGAGTAATGCGATTGCCGCAATGATTTCAACATGACCTACAATAGACAATGTGCCATACATTGCTCCAAGAGTTAGTGCACCAGAATCTCCTGGGAATATCTTACTTGGAACTTTGTGATATTTGTAAAATGCTAGCGATACAAACCCAAGAGGTAAACTTGCCAATGCAACATCATAATTGTGTACAATAACAAGACAAATGGTAAGAGCAAAACTTGCAATGGTCATAAATCCACTTACAACACCATTTAGTACATCGATAGAGTTTATTGTATTTCCCATTACAGGAATGATGAAAATTATCGGTGCCAGGTAGAGTTCTGGAATCTTGACTGAGCCAAATAATGGAAATGCAAGATGTGGATCATACACTCCAAGCAAAATAATAGGCAGTGCAGAAGCTGCAAGCGCTAACGGTTTGAACCATCCACCAAGTACCTTTCTATCATCAGCCAAACCAACAAGAAAGGCAAGTGAGGTTGTTATGATAATTGCCAGTATTGCAGTAGAAGGAAAAAAGGCATATAGTGTAAGTTCAGAAGCTAGAATTCCTGCAAGAATGGATGGTCCACCAGGACGTGCAACCATTGTTGCGACCTCTTTGTTATAGTCTTTTACAACCATATTTTTTTTTGTCAATACTTTGATCAGACTGGGAGTAATCGCATAAACAGTAACAAATGCCACTGCTGAGATCAGTATTGCGATGATAGTTCTGTCCAGCATCATCTTATCTTTTTAAGATGTGTCTTTATGTTTTCTGCAACAAGTGGTCCTATCTTATCCATTTTGGCTAGCTTTTCAACAGATATTTTGGTCAGATCCTCTGTTGTTTTTATGCCATTCTTGAAGAGTATTCTGGCTCTAACTCTTCCAATACCTTTTATTTGTACCAAGTCAACAAGTTCACCTTTTATGCCATATACCACTCTGGATCTCAAAGAATCAATCTCAGTTAGTATCTCATCTTTTTTTTCTAGTTTTGCAATCTCATAAAGAGCATGAATGAGCCAGTCCGCAGTCTCTGCCATCCTATGCATGTCACCAGA
>JAKEIJ010000071.1 GCA_022545805.1 Nitrosotalea sp.
AGACCATCAATCATGGCTAATTTTGCAACCAACTTTTCAATATCTGCCCTTAACAATGGCTCACCTCCTGTAATTCTTACTTTTTCTATGCCAAGTGTGACAAAAACTCGTACCAGCCTTTCAATCTCTTCAAATGTCAAAATGTTGGAAGGGTCAAACCAATTGACATTTCCTTGAGGCATGCAATACATACATCGCAGGTTACACCTATCCGTAACTGAAATCCTTAATTTTTTTGCAATCCTTCCAAATGAATCTTGAAGATCTGTCTGATTACTATCAGAAAGTTTTGCTGTTTGATCAGAATTCAATATTCTTCCCTTGTCTCAAAGTTATCACATGAATTTTTTCTCCTTTCTTAATAACTGACTTGTTATCTAATATTGTAAAACCATCGGATTGTGTCAACGTCGAAAGTAATGATGCACCTGTTGCACTGATGGGTTTTGCGCCATATCGAAAACCATTTCCTTGTTTTTTCTTGTCTAGTTTTACTCTAAGAAATGTTCTCATTCTTGGAGATAATTGAAGAGTCTTGGTGATTGTTGCATCCACTGTGGATATGTGACTATCAGATGTTCGTAATAATTTCATTATGAGTGGTCTTGCAAAAGTAAAGAATGCAAAATATGCAGATACTGGATATCCTGGAGCTGAAATTATTGGTGTTTTGTCGACAATAGAAAGCGCGGTGGGAGATCCAGGACGCATTGCTATTCCATGGACTAGAACCCCAGGACGACCCAACTCGTTTATCACCTCAGGTACATAATCCTTTGAGCCAACAGATGAACCTCCAGAAATGATCACAATATCATGACGGAGTGCACTCTTTAATCTTCTTTGAATACTTTTTTTATCATCCGGACATATACCCATGTCTATAACTTCACACCCCAATTCCTTGGCCAAAGAAGACAACATGTATCTATTACTTTCATAAACAGAAGACTCTGAAAGTCTAGAGCCGGGCTCTACAAGCTCATTACCCGTTGAAAAAATTGCAACTCTGGGCTTTCTATAAACTGATATCCTGTTTACCCCTACAGATGACATTATTGCAATATCCTGTGAGGTCAAAAGTGTCCCTTTCTTGATGAGAACTTGTCCTTTCTGAACATCCTCACCTACACGCGCAACATTTTTTCCAAGTTCTATCTTTTTGAATATACTAACCATTTCAGAATTCGTTGAAGTGATTTCCACCATTGCTACAGAATCTGCACCTTTTGGTATTTTTGCACCCGTTGCTATGGCTATAGCAGTACCTTGTTTTACTTTTAGACTAGTTTTCTCACCTGCATTTGATCTTCCCATTATTTTCAGTAAAGTTGGTTTGATTTCAGATGCTCCCATTGTATCCCTTGATAAAATGGCATAACCATCCATTGTAGCTCTTCTGAATGGCGGTACATCTAGTGGACTTTTGAAATCAAAAGCAAGAACTCTATCTAATGAATCAGTCACTAGTACAGATTCAGAACGTAGAGTGATTTTTAATTTTTCAACAGCAGAAAAAAACTTGAAACTGGCCTTACTTACTGGTTCATATTTTTTAAATCCTTTTGAAATCTCTTTTTGATTTATGTTATTTTTCATTATAATTCATATCCCGCCTAGAATGTATTGAACCATCCAAAGCGACAAGAATTTTCTTGAATCTATTTTTAAGCATTACAATATACACAAAGACTTGGTATAAAAATTTCCTTATGATTATGAGTTATGACAAAAAATGCAATAAATCGTTCATACTTTTATGAAATAATCCCATTTTGAAAATGAGATCTTGAAAACGACAGGGGCGACCTAGTCAAAAGATTCAGGTGCACCAGTGGTCCGTGGTATCAGCTCATTGGCAATGCAATACATGTGGAAAGACATATGGATAAACCAAAAACCTTCTGGTTTTTCACGCAAATGTAAGAATTCAGAATCTTGGGTCTTGATTTAAAGATCTAACCTCTGGTATATTACAAATCATTTATCAAAGAGTATTTGCTTGATTTTCTGTAAAGATCTTCAACCGAGTAATATCAGGTTTGAAAAATAGGTCTATAGTCCAATCAAGCACAACTCTTAATTTCTTTTCTAAAGTGGGCAGATGACTTAGGTAATATGTTCTCCAGATCATCCATGCAAGTAAACCGTGAGTTTTCATACCAAATAGTATGCCAACACCTTTTCTTTTTCCTATTTGAGCCATGATTCCTCTTGACTTGTAATTGAATCTAACTTTGTTTCCTCCTTTTATTGTTGATATCAGGTTGTTTGCCACAACTTTTGCCTGCTCTACTGCGTTTTGAGCAGTAGGAGGATATGGTCTTCCAGTATTCTTGTCAATTAAAGATGCACAGTCTCCGAGTGCATAGACTCCATCAAGACCTTTGACTGCTAGGTATCCGTCAACCATTATTCGTCCTCCCTTGTCAAGCTCGCATTTTAATTCTTTGACAATCTTTTCTGGGGTCACACCCCCTGCCCATATTAGGGTATGAGTTCCTATACTGATACCATTCTTTAGTTTCACAGTGGATGAAGTTGCCGAACTAACTGGATTTTCCAATATTATTTCGATTCCAGATTCTTTCAGCTTTTGTGTAGTAAATTTAGAAAGGTCATTGCTTACTTCAGGCAATATTTTATCAGTTGCATTCACAAGAACCACCCGTATGTCGTTGATGTCAATATCGTTGTAAAAGTCCCTGACTACATCCCTGACTAGTGCGTTCAATTCGCCTACCGTTTCCACACCTGCAAATCCCCCTCCGACAACTACAAATGTCATCAGGCTTTTTCTTAGATCTCCGTCTTGCTCTATACTGACTTGCTCTAACATGTCAATTACATGGTTACGTAGAACAATCGCATCGCCAAGGCTTTTCATTGTATAAGAGTATTTTTTGACATCTTTCATACCAAAGAAATTAGTTTCTCCGCCAAGAGCTATTACTAGATAGTCATAATTCAAGATATGATCATGCCAATCTGTCGGCTCATTTTTGGTATCGATTCTATTTGATATAGTAACTTGTCTTTTTTGAAAATCCATAGATCTAATTGTTGCCTCATAAAATCTTGCTCTCTTACAAAAAGCTCTTACCGGGGTTACTATGTGCCGAGATTCTATCAGACCAGAAACCACCTCTGGAAGCATAGGAGTGAAGAGAAAAAAGTTGTCCTTGCTCACCATGCTGATATCTATTGTGGAATCATGTTCAAACTTGTTTCCCAATTTTTTTAAAACCCCTATTCCTGAAAATCCTCCTCCTAAGACAAGTATTCTTTTTCTGCCATTTACCTCAATACTATTCTTGTCGCTTTTTATCATATGTACAATACTAGACTCTATCATATAATAGCATGCAAGAATTTTTCTAGTTTCATCTATACTACACGGCATGTTACAAAAAAGAAATGTGCAAAATCATGCTTAGGTCATTTTTGGATTTTGGAGCAGACAGGATTATCACGATAAATGAAAGTGGAAGAGTCGAATATGTATTATCTCGGAGTACAATAAACATGTCCAGACATAGGCAAGAAATCCTTCAGATGTATTTCAGATTACATCGTTTGCAAATTTTCTTTAACTTTCCTATTTGACTTTTTTTTATGACTTGAAGATCACAATATGAAGTTCTAACTATATCAGGTTACTCTACATGGTGATTGTTAACTA
>JAKEIJ010000072.1 GCA_022545805.1 Nitrosotalea sp.
AAATTTTTCATGCTAATATACATGAGCGAGCCAAATTATGAGAAATTATTTACTAAATTTCCAGATCTTTGTATTTAACAGAATAAATTATCAATTTTTTTATAATGAATCCTAGTGACAGAATATTCGTTGATTTCAGATTTCCAAGTGATATTTTATTGATTAACTGCTTTCATTCTAATTTTTTTGAATTTTGATTTTATCTAAGCTTTGTGCGCTTGATGGTTACCTCCGTCAACAGGTACAGTAAAGTCGATTAGTAGTTGTCCACTAGCATTGTAGATGACTATTGTTGTATAATCAGATGTCGGACTCTTGTTTCCTGATTCTCCCCCGTCTTGGAACACTACGTATACAAACGCACCTGGTACTCCATTAACACTTCCAGTTCCTGCAAGAGCCATGGTATCAAATGGTGCATTATGCGAATTGAGGGTCTTGTTTAGAACATCTTCACAGCCAACAGCTATCACTTTATTTAACTTGAACTTGTTGCCATTGTCCCAGTTGATAAGCAAATTCTGTCTTGAATCATTTATGTCACAACTTAATTTAAATCCGTAACTGATTTTGGTTGGCTGTCCAGTTGCATCGTTTATTGTGCGAATTACTCCACCTCCTGTCATTCTTCCTGAAAGACAAGAGCTTGGTTTGTCATGAGCGCAAACATTTGCATAAGCAGGTATTACAGCAAACATTGCACCTACTAGCAGAGTACCAATTGAAACTGCTGCAAGTATTGTAGTATATTGTTTTGTCGTTACTTCTACATGACTTGGAAATCTAATATGATACCACTAATAACGCTTCATACAAATCCTAGTGTATCTTGTATTGGTATAAAATACTGTTTATTATTCTAATCAAAATATCATATATTGAAAAGATCTTTTGCGTTCTGGTACATCAGTTTGTTCCTATATTCTTTCTTTAACTTTAATTTTGAAACAAAATTAAGATACGATCCCATGTTTGAGATTGGCCAATCAGTACCATATAGTAAATAGCGTGGCTCTCCTGCATAATTTATCAATTCTGCAACTTTGTCAACCATTCGTTCCTCAAAGAAATGATCAAATTCGCCTACTGCCAGTCCAGACATGTCAGCATAAACATTATCATTCTTGTAAACCACTTCTTGACAATCTTCAATCCATGGATTTCCAAGATGACACATGACAATCTTTAGTTCCGGATTGTCAACTGCAACTTCATCTAGATGAAGAGGGTGTGAAAATTTCAGCTTACCTTTCCCAGAAAATGTATCCCCTGTGTGTACCATTACCGGAACTCCAAATTCTACGCAAGTGTCATAGACTTTTTGATATCTCTTATCATAAGGATAATAATGTTCATAGCCACAGTAAATCTTCAGTCCCTTCAATGTACCATCTTTTATCCATTTTCCATATTGTTTTAGATCATACTCTGTATGATTATCAATGCTATACCCTGCAACTAACCCGATGTTATCATATTTCTTGGTAGCTTCAATTAACTGTGATACTGATGGTCTTTGTTTGTTTACTTGATATGACGAAAGTACAATAGCATAATCTACGTTATTTTTTGACATTTCTAAACGCAACTCCGTCACCCTATCTGCAAGTGAAGAGATCTTTTCTAATGATTCGTATTGGTTTAAGTGAGTATGACAATCAATTATCAATCAAATTACCTCATAGTTGGGGTTCTTCCATTCTATGAATGTAGCATAATCCACTGATCTATTATCCTTGAGGTAATCTTGTAAGACCTTGATAAACTTGAATCCATTTTTTAGTTGAAAGCCAAGTACTGGTTCGTCTATTTTTCCCTGAATTACTTGTTGAACGTATTCATCAGGTGGCATCTTCTCTACAAATTCGCAATAGTTGAACAATCTTCCACCTGCAATTATTCTTCTTAGATTTAACTTAATACAAAGATCCTTTCTTGCATCATAAAGTAATGTTGCAATTCCAAGTCTTCGATAATCTGGATGTGTGGATACATCAGCACCATACAGACTATCACCAGTAGGATCATGGTTTTTGAATTCAGGGCCGCCACAAACCTCTGCCCAAGTGTGGTCCTTGTATTCAGGGTCTAGTTTGACTATTAGACTACTTACGGATCCTACAATTTGTCCACCATATTCAGCCACAAATTGACCTTGTGGAAACACTTTCAGATGACTCTCCAAGTTATCTGGTTTCCAAATCATTCCCTCTATTGCCATCTGTGGAAAAGAAACTTGTTGTAATTCTACTATCTTTGGTATATCATCATGTATAGTATTTCTAATACAGATCTGAGAATTATCGTCTGACAATGATTTGAATGGTAGTCTATATTATATTAACAAGACATTCAGACAACTTGCCAAATGAAGAAATCGCATTTGAAATTCAGTGTTAAAGTTCAAGATTAAGATCGTGTTAATACAATTATTTTTTTTTCATCCGAATACATTATCTACCATTTAGTATGCAAACACGACAAAAATGTACGCACTACTTAATTCAAATTAAAGCCAAATAGAATACATGACACTTGAAATAAAAACAATGCAAAGAACTATGCCTAAAATCAAAACAGGTAAAAAGAGCATATCCAAAGCCTCACCTAATCAAAGGGCTGCGGAGATTAGAAAGTCCGGTAAAAAGATCAGGGATTACGCAATGGAACTTACAGAAACTCTAAAAGCTATGAGAGAAGCTGGAACCTTTAAGGAAGTTGGTGGCGCCGTACATGACTCAGTACTCACTGCAAAAATCATAATGGAGGAGATAGATGCAACAATAAAGGATTTGAAGCGAAGTGGCGCGATGCATGAAGTCGGCATTGCAGTCAAAAAGGTATCTAAAATGGCAAAACATACGGGTGATGTTGCACATGAGGTAGCAAGAAAGATTGTTTCTGAATCGAAAACCAAAGGGAAGTTGAAAAAATTAGTAAAGCAGAAAAATTATCCAGTAAAGGCTAGAAATCTTTCCTCGAGGAACTGAGGTAAGAAACTTGAGAAAGGACAAATTCGAGAAAGATATTGACGATGCCGTCGATAAAGTGAAAGCAGGTACAAAAGTTGTAAAAAATAAAGTACAATCAGTGGCCAAAGACTTGGGAAACAAGGCCGAAAAAATACACGATGATTTAGAGACAGATTACAAAAAAGAGAAATTCAAGGAAAAGTGGAGAAAGTGAAATCCAGCAAGCTAGGAGATATCAGACAGACTGCTTCTGATGGCGTAGAAATACTACGTCAGCTTGGGACTCCTGGTGTACAAGAGACATTAGATAAAGTGGGGAAGATGACGGTAAATATTAAAGAGTTAATGGAAATTATGAATTCTCCAGGATGGGTTAAGAATATAGAAAATATTAGAAAGATTTCCGAGGATACAAATAATTCATTTTCCAAGTTGGAAGATACTTTTTCGAGCATAAAGGAAACAGGTGTAATTGAAGGTGCTAAAGAGATGATGAGTTCTGTCAAGAAAACAATTGATTCATTCAACCCCCAAGGCGATGCAGGGCAGGAATTGAAGGATATGGGTTCCACATTCAAGGAAGTGTTATACTCGATCAAAATACTAGTCGATGAAATTCGAAATACTGTTGGTGACTCACGTACATCAGATACTATACACGAGTTACAACAAACTGTAAAAGCCGTCAAAAGTTCTTATCAGACAATAAAAAAAGGTGTAAAGTAGCACGGCGCTAGTAAGACATGAAGCGATATCAACGAATCAAATAGATGCAGTGATCTATGGCATTGAACTGCTTAAGAGAATTGGTAAAAATTTACCTTTCATTGTTTTAGGTTTTGCCGGATTAAATACAATTCTTGCAATAACGAGCTATTTCTCGATTCAATACCCATATGTAATCTTTAACGCAATATGTGCAGGAGGAGGATTTAGTTTCTTTATCCAACTTCATCAAAGAAGAAATATCCATAGTCTATCGATAACATGACTAATTATTATGAATGTGCACAAGAATTAACCCAAAAACAAATGAATTGTTAAAAAATCGCTATTCTGAGTATCTAAAACTTGCTCATGGCTGATCTCCATCAGCTACACAACGAAAGATATCTATGCTTTGTTAAAGTATGCAACCACATTGGGTCTCCACATGTAATACAATATTATGATGTTCAGAATTATGGTTGTAATTCCAAATACATTTCCACCATCAATTGAAACAACTTCGAATATGAGATCAATTATTGAAAGTATGATAACAAGAGTTCGTGCCCATCTTTTTGCGTCATGAAATCATTATTCGAATATCATGTGCTCACCTGCAGCACACATAGGACATATAGCAAGGTGAGTTTGACTTTCTAAATATCTGGAGTCTTTCTCTGTATCCATCATAGATGTATCCGGTAAAGGATAAAGTTCAACAGATTTTTCTTCAGACTCTTCATATTCATTACTACAATGACATTTTGGACATTGGCATTTCAGTTTCATTACTACATACATTTCGTCATTTTACTATTTCAACTAGCTCCAACAAATCACACTGACATCATAACGATAGTTATGCAAACATATTTGTCAATCATCCTAACAAAAATGTAAGCACTGCTTAATACTTGCAATGTAGTATTATTCTTAAAGAATGTGGTCCGAGTTTCTGTTCCGTTCCCCGAGACCGCAATTTCAGGGAAAGACCAAACACGGAACTGGCCTTATCCCTGAAACCAATAATCAAAACTAGGATCGACCTTAATTATTTCAATTTTAAATCTAAACTCAATGCAACAAGGAGACCTAATGATAAGCCCAGATCTGGTAAAAATACTGGAATATGATTTAACATCAGTATCTTACGATGGGATACTAGTAGATGCAGACAAACTGTTAATTCATCCCGTAGAGATTGGCAATAAAATCGAAGTAAAGAAAAAGGAAAACATGGTGTTAACTTTTTCAATAAAAAAATTAACGGGTATTGAAACTACTACAGAGAAAAAAGGATTATTGAAAAAAGGAGACGCACATCTTAAAATTGGTATACGTAAAGAAGGCGAAGGCGAAAAAACTTTGCTTATCAAGGTAGACGAAAACAAGATAAAAGAAATTTCAGATGAAATAAAAAATAACTTTGATGCGGAAAATAATCCATTTTGGGAATTAGGCGGAGCAGGATTGTATGAGAAAGGAGATAGTGTTGAGCCCATATGGTTTGGTGCTAATTCGCCAAGATTAGCAGAAGGAGAAGAAATTCTATGGGAACGAACTAAATTAGATGGAACCTTGAACAAACACGTTCATGCTCTGGAAGTTATAACAAATTACAGGATAGCATTTTTTGATTTCATTGCTCATACATCCATAGTTGAAATGCCGTTTGGATTGGATACCGTTATTGCAAACCAAAAAAGGCATAGTGAATCAATCAGACAGGGAAATTTTGTTGGAAGGAGTCTAAAAGGAAGTTTTTTTGGAACCTCGCAAGGATTCAGCTCAAGCACTAGTGAGAACATTGGCGATGTAATTTTAATGGATGATGACAAGCCAGTTTTTACATTCTATCAAGTAAGTGATCCCCACGGAGTAGAAAGACTGCTAAAAGTTGTAATAAATGCCAACGAATCATTAGATGAAAAAAGAATGACAAACATAAAAAAGCAAAATACCATCTTGAAGGGAGAACAAACATGTTCAAAATGTGGTCATGTAAATCCGACTAGTTCAAAGTTTTGTAACAAGTGTGGGTCCAAAATTGTTTGAGCTTGTGAGAAATGTGGCCAGGTAAATCCAGACTTCGACAATTTTTGTAACAACTGTGTCTAATGCGATCTGATTAAGAATTTGATTCCATCAGGATCAGACAGTAGTAATTCATTATCGTTTATTTTCTGAATTTGATCTTCAAATTCTCGTTTAAGAATGTCTATGAAAGAACTATCATGTACTATGATCTCAAAAACATCTAGACCTACTTCTCCTTTCACATGAGTCTTTCCACCCAAACTATGCCAGGTGTTCAGGCCAATGTGATGATGATAACCACCGGCTGAAAGAAAACTTGCACCCACTGCACTCCAATCATATGTGACATCTAGGCCTAATTTTTGATAAAATCTCACAGACCTTTCAAGATTTGTAACTCTTAGGTGCATATGCCCAATTTTGGCTCCATTGGGAAATGTTGTGT
>JAKEIJ010000073.1 GCA_022545805.1 Nitrosotalea sp.
TATCTTTTTTCAAGGCGGAGGTAACATTTCCTCCCTCACCAATGGAATACAATAATGTTTTTTCGCCGATATCTTTTGCAAGACTTATCATCTCTAGTCCAATTACTTTCTGTCTATTGTAATTTCTATCAAGTGGAGTAAGATCATTTTCTATACCATTTGCAAGTGAGACCAGATCACCATTTTTACCAAGTACGTAGGTCAATCCATCCTTTACCTTGGAATCAAAGATGGTCTCTTTCTTTATTTTCTCTGCATCATCTTTGTATGGAGTCCATGCATCACCTACCTTGGTATACGCTGGAATCAGTTCTGGTGGAACTGCAACTAGATTTAGTCCACCAATATTTCCTCCCACACCAAGTCGTGCATATGTATTATCAAAATCAGATATTTGTTGTTCTAGAATTGGCCTATCTCCTTCGTTTCCACCTGCGATAGAATTTGCAGTACCTCCAATTCTTTCAACTATAACTTTGAGATCACTTGCATAACTAATAGAGTGTAAAATGTCTTGATTTTGTTGCGATGTAAATATCAACAAGTAAAAGTTGACAGCAGAGACTCCAATTATCACTGCTAGCAAAAAGTACGTTTTTTGAGTCAGCTTCACAAAGAAAAAAAGGCAGCAGGCGGGTATAAAAGTTAGTATAAAAGATATCTAGTAAGTAGTTAAAAATGTCTGAAGAGTTTCTTAGGATGGCAAGACAAGAGATACAATCAGAGATAAACAGCCTAAATGAAATTTTTCTTACTTGTACCAATGATGAACAACTCTATGAGAAATCAATAGAGATTGAAAAACACATGCACAAGATCAAGGGTTTGGCACCAATGATGGAACAAGAAAAAATGGGTGAAATTGCAAAAATAAGCGACCTAGTTCTAAAATACGTCTCAGACCATGGTACACTGAAGGGTTCCCACAAAATAACCAGTGATGCCGTAAAGATAATGTCCGGTCTATTTACCGGACAGGTCACTATCCAGGTAGATGATTTTAAAAGACAGGTAAGAGAGTCTTGCCCGCAGATCGTAGGATTTTAAATCACGCTTGTAATTATATAGTACAAACTTTGTAGAATTTGTATGACCAGTGTGATGATAGTGGATGATTCGGATGCCATAAGAATGGTCTTAAAGGACATACTTGTCATAGGTCAGCACAATCTGGTTGCAGAATTATCGAGCGGCATTGGCGCATTTGAAGAATATGTCAAATCAAAACCCGACATTGTTTTGCTTGACATGGCAATGCCAAAAAAAGATGGCCTATCAGTGCTCAAAGAAATTATTTCACACAATCCAAAAGCCAAAGTAATTATGATTTCAGCTAGTGACAATCAAGAGACCATAAAAGAATGCATCAGAGCAGGCGCTAACACATATGTTTTAAAACCATTTAATTTTCAAGAAGTTTTGAAAATAATTAGCAATGTGATACAATCATAGACTAACGGATTTGTATCCAGCACTTGTAACCCATTTTGTTTTTTCTAGTGGGAATCTGTTGCTGCATCTAACACATATGTAATCTTGTGATGGGTCAGAAAATTTGTTTCCACAATCACTGCATATGTAATAGTTATCAATTGATTTGTAATCAACACCCATGATCTTTATCTCTTTTTGACATTTTGGGCATTTGTTTTCTTTGTAAGAGTCTTCAATTGATACATTTCCACATTTGAAATGTTCAATCAACTTTCCTTGAACAAAATTAGTGCCTTTACAGGCAGGGCAGAAGAAATTTGGAAGAACACGCACAGAATCACACTGCGTACAAGAGACTTCTTTTATTTCAGAAAGTTTCATGATTTTTTTTTCATTTTCAAGACGTAAAAGATGGTTTTCCAGTAAATTTTTTTCAGTTTTTGAATATTCTGCAAGTCTTGCAAAACTTATCCTAGAAGAAGATTTTAGATGCAAAATTATTCTTTCAATATCACCGGATGGTTTTTCCTCAAGAATAGATTGTTCCTGTTCCAGAGTCTCAAATACATTTTTCAGATTTTCATATCTTATTGGTTTTTCAATATACAGATACGCCCCACCACGCATAGCATTTTTTATCTGTTCATCAGACTTGGAGTCTGCAGTTTCAAGAATGATTTTTGCGTCAGGACGTATCGCAAATATACCAGCCATCACTTCATTTGCATCCATATCAGGAAGATGGAAATCAAGTAGTACTACGGATCGCTTTCCATCCTTTTCAAGATCTGAGAATGCTTGAATTCCTGCCTTGCCACTATCACAAGTCTTTACATTTTCATATCCCAATTTTTTTAGAAAATCCCTCAACAGAAGGGTTATAGCCATACTGTCTTCAATTATCAAGACATCATTTTTGCCAGTCATAGGGATGTCCAGCACATTGTACTATATTATTTCTTAGCTACAGTTATGGTTAAAAGATGCCAGAAATGAGTACACGTGTGGAAAAATACGTTGTAGATACTAGCATCATAATAGATGGTGAGATTACCAAGTTGATCGAGGCCGGTACACTGACAAATTGCGAGATAATAATACCTGTCGCGGTTTTAGATGAACTACAGTCACAGGCGTCCCAGCACAAAGACTATGGCTTTGTAGGCCTGGAAGAGATAAAGAAAATTCGTGAGCTGGCAGACAAGAACAACATTACACTAAGATTTGAAGGAGAGCGTCCAAGCATGGACGACATCAAGCTTGCAAGGCATGGCAGAATTGATGCAATAATAAAAGACATTGCAAAAAAGAATGGCGCCACATTTTATACGGCAGATTACGTGCAGGCCCTTGTAGCACAAGCAGAAGGTGTAAAGACAAGTTATTCAAAACCTCAGGTCAAGATTTCAGACCTAGAGTTTGAAAAATATTTTGACAGCCAAACAATGAGTATTCACCTAAAGGAGGGAACACTGCCACTTGCAAAAAGAGGTAAACCTGGAGCTTTTTCGCTCACAGAGGTAGGAGAGACTTTGTTGACAAAGGAATACTTGGAAGGGATAACAAGTGAAATCCTAGAAGCATCAAGAGCCACACAACTTGGCATAATAGAGATATCAAAATCCGGTGTACTTGTAATTCAATACAAAGATTATAGAGTTGTTGTCACTCATTCACCATTTTCAAACAGCTATGAGATTACAATAACTCATCCAATAGTAAAGATGTCATTAGACCAGTATACAATCTCTGAAAAATTAATGCAACGATTTTCTGAAAAAGCAGAAGGAATACTGATTTCAGGATCACCGGGTTCTGGAAAGAGTACTCTAGCATCAAGCCTTGCAGATTATTATTCAGCAAAAGGCAAGATAGTAAAGACATTTGAGTCTCCAAGAGATTTGCAAGTAAACAGAAAGGTAACACAGTACACGCATCTTGAGGGAAGTTTTGAAAATGCTGCAGACATACTTCTTCTTGTAAGACCGGATTACACAATATTTGACGAGGTCAGAAGATACCAGGATTTTAGAGTATTTTCAGATCTAAGACTTGCAGGAGTAGGGATGGTGGGAGTTGTTCATGCACATGCTCCACTTGATGCAATACAGAGATTCATAGGAAAAGTTGAGCTTGGAATGATCCCTCACATATTGGATACCGTTGTCTTTGTCAAGGCAGGTCAGATATCAAAGGTGTACGAGTTGGAGTTCAAGGTCAAGGTTCCCACAGGAATGACAGAGCAAGACTTGGCAAGACCAGTAATTGAGATTAGAAATTTTGAGGACCACAACTTAGAGTACGAAATCTACACATATGGCGATGAAA
>JAKEIJ010000074.1 GCA_022545805.1 Nitrosotalea sp.
TACATTTTGGACATGTTACACAGTTTGAAGCCGTACATAACAATCACATGAATATACATTATTTATGATGTTTTATCAAACAGTTTAAGTCAACTTTACTGTGAAACTACTTCGTAAAACGTTGGTTTGGGTGGACCTTCCATGAACGAATGTCCCTTGGACTGGATTCTAAAATGCTCTTCTGTCTTGTGCATTGCTTCAAACTTTCCTTGAGTCTCAAACTCTACCAGTATGACATGTTTCCCATTACGGGATTCAAGTAGTCTTCTTTGGATAAAGCCATCAAACTTGGCAAGTTCTGCATTAGACTCTTTTATCCAGTTTTTGAATTCACCTTCAGAGCCCTTTTTGATTTGTATCTCTGCTGAAACTACAAACATATGACTGGAAAATATGCATACGAATAAGAATATTTCTAAGATTTTCAAGTATGGGCAATCACATATTTTCTGAAGATAACCAGTCTCAATAATCCTAAATAACGGAGTGATTCGATCAAACACATGAATGAGAAGCTTTTGGCATACGGATCAATTGCTGCCGCAATTATCATAATGTCGACTATAGTGTTTCCGTTTTGGAATTTGATACCAAGTATGGTCACAGAAAAAGTCAGAGTGGTCTTTGTAGACAATGGCAAGTGCACCGTAGAGACAAACGACGGCTTCAACATACCCAACATACCTTGTACTGCAAAAGTAGGTGATAACATCACTGCATCATATGACGTAAAGGTAAAAGACAGAGAGCACAAGATTTAGTACGCTAGAGAAGTTTTAGATTCTTTGTAACTTTATCAATCAATTCTTCTGGTGCAGGACCTATTGAGATACAAGTAACGGTTCCGGGTTCTATCTGAGTGTGACCCGCATCGGTTACTTCGGACCAAGGCAAATCATGTGATATTGCATCTCGTTTTACTTTATCAAGCTCTGACATGCTTGATACCTTGACAACCACTTTTTCTTGTCCGTATCTTTCCCATTGGTCAAACCATTCCCTTTTTGATTTTCTTACATGTTCTGCGCCTAGTACACATGCATGACCTACTTGGGCTGCAATCTTTCCAGTACCCATTCCTAGATCTTTTCGTACAACAATTACTTGCTTGATGTCACCCACGATAATTTTGGATAACACTAGGACATGTTAAACTTTTGAAAAATCAGTACCATGAAAACATCAGACTGATTTTTCGACTACAGAATATAGTATCCATAAATAACGGGAGTATTCTATTACATACATGCCAGGTATGAAATGCGTATCATGCGGAATCGGATTCTTTTCTGCCACTGGTTCAGATAAATGTTCCAAGTGTTCAGACAAGGGTGGCCACCACGAATCAACAGAGAGTCAACACTCTTGTGGTTGCGGTCATAGCCACTAACCCATTTTTTCTTACACGAGTACGATCAAGTTTTTGCAAAATCCGTATTGAATTAATAGTGTAGATACCAAAAATAAAACATATGGATTATGATGTGGTCATAGCAGGTGGAAGTGTTGCTGGTCTCTTGTGTGCAAGAGAGATTGCAGCCAAGGGGCACAGTGTTCTAGTGATAGAAGAAGACTCTGAGATTGGAACTCCTGAACACTGTGGTGGCGTAGTCAGCATACCTGCAATGGACGACCTAGGAATAATTCCAATGAGGGCTACACTTGACAACAAGATACGTACTGCCAAGATAGTATCACCTTCTGGAAAAGACTTTACGATTGATGCAAGACCACAACAAGTCATAGTCTTGGACAGACGAGAGTTTGACAAACAGATAGCTCATCAAGCCCAAGTCAACGGTGCTGAAATTAGAGTAAGATCATCGTTAAGAGAGATAACAAAAGACGGAGCAAGAACATCAGATGGCGAGATAAAATGCAAAATAATTGTTGACGCAAGAGGCGTATCATCGCTTATTCAAAAAGATAGAACTGGAACTTTACAGTCTGCACAATATGAAGTGTTTGGGGATTGGATAGACAAGGAAAAAATCGAGGTGTATATAGATCAAGAAAAGTATCCAGGATATTTTGCATGGGTTATACCTACAAGAAGAGATGAGGCAAAAGTAGGCGTGGCCGGAAGAGGAATCAACCCAGCTCTAGTCATAGAAGATTTTCTCAAGCAAAAAGGAAAACATTCTACAATTAGAAAAATATTTGCTCCAATTTGGATAAAAGGGCCAATCAAGGAATTTGTTACAGGAAATGTTGTTACAATTGGAGATGCTGCAGGACAGGCAAAACCTACAACTGCTGGAGGAATTTACACCTCTGGGATAGGCGGTATTCTTGCAGGAAATTCAATTTCCAAGTTTTTAGAATCAGGAAATAAATCAGAGTTATTAGAATACCAAAAAGAATGGAATCAGAAATTTGGAAAAGAGTTCGAGAACATGCTTCTAGCTCGCTCCTTGCTTGAAAGGCTTGACAACAAATCTATTGATGGAATATTTGATTCCATAACACCAAAGATTGTAGATGAGATCTCAAAAGAAGGTAGTTTTGATTTTCATACCACATCTGTTGCAAAATTACTTGGAGTTAGAGGATCGGTCAAGGCAATCCAGGCAATTCTTGGAAATGAATTGAGAAGATTGTTCAACTAAATGCCAGTTAATAAGCAAGGTATAAATTCGGTAAAAATCGAGTTTTATCATGTCGTCAACTATAGCATTACCTGTGTGCAGTTCTTGTCACAGACCAATAATGCCTAACGATAAATGTGTAAAGTTCAACTGCCCTAGTTGTGGCTCTGTATTGCTCTGGAGATGCGAGAGTTGCAGAGA
>JAKEIJ010000075.1 GCA_022545805.1 Nitrosotalea sp.
ATCAAAGAATTGCAAGGTCACAGTGCACAGAAGAGACGGTCAAACTGTAATCCCAAACCAAAAGATACTAACGATTACAGGTGACACGTATTCAATACTATCCCGTGAGAGGACTGCGCTAAATTTAATGTCAAGAATGAGCGGTATTGCAACACAGACAAGTGCATATGCGAAAAAAATCCGTGCCGCAAATCCCAGGGTCGGACTATACTCTACAAGAAAAACAGCACCTGGCTTGAGAATCTTTGACAAGGATGCAGTTGAGATTGGGGGTGGACACAAACACAGAATGTCACTCGACCAGATGGTGATGATAAAGGATAATCACATTGCTGCATCAGACTCTTTTTTGGGATTGATAAGACGTGCAAAACAAAAATACAAGAAAATCGAGGTTGAGGTGGAGAACCTAAATGATGCAATCATTGCTGCAAACGAAGGCGTAGAAATAATCCTGCTTGACAACATGTCACCACTAATTATCAAAAAAGTAATTTCAGAGCTCAAGCGACTAAACTTACGAAATAAAGTAAGGATAGAAGCATCAGGTGGAATAAATCACTCAAACATTGTCCAGTATGCAAAATCCGGTGTAGACATGATATCTATTGGAAGACTGACAAGTACTGTTACAGGCCTAGACCTTAGCTTAGAAGTTAGTTAATTGCAAGCATTCGCTCAATCGCAAGATGTGCCTTTTCTGCAATATTTCTTGGAACTTTGACTTGGTACTTGTTTTCTTGTAAAGATGCATACACCTTGTCAAGTGTAATCATTTTCATGTACTTGCATATGGCGTTCTCAGACATTGGTATGAATTTCTTGTCTGGATTTTGTTTCTGCATCCTGTACAGTATCCCAGTCTCTGTTGCCACAACGAATTCCTTTGCAGGAGAATTTTTTGCATGATTCATCATACCTTCTGTTGACAAGATTTGGACTTGTCTTGAGCCATAATCACCTGATGCTACATCATACATCACTGATGAGGTACAACTGCATTCTGGATGGACTAGGAATTCAGCATTTGCATGCTCTCTTAGCTTTTCCTGGACATCTTGAGATCGTATGCCTGCATGGACATGACATTCTCCTGCCCAAATGAACATGTTGTTTCTATTTGTCATTTTGGCAACATAAGAACCCAAGAACATGTCTGGCAAGAAGAGAACTTCTCGGTCTTCTGGAATAGACTTGACAACATTTACGGCGTTAGATGAAGTACAGCAATAATCAAGCTCTGCCTTTACTTCAGCAGAGGTATTTACATATCCTACAGTGATTGCTTTTGGATGCTCTGACTTCCATTTTTTTAGCTCTTCAGCATTAATGGTATCAGCAAGTGAACACCCTGCACCAAGATCTGGAATTAAGACTGTTTTATCAGGACATGTGATTGCAGCAGTTTCTGCCATAAAGTGTACCCCACAGAAAAGAATTGTCTTTTGTTTTGTCTTTGCAGCTTGTCTTGATAATCCTAACGAGTCCCCTACATAATCTGCAACATCCTGTACATCAGGAAGCTGGTAATTATGAGCAAGTATTAGCACATCTTTTTCTTTTTTGAGTTTGAGTATCTCAGACTTGATATTCATATACAAGATACATAGCAACAAGTCATCTTTAAAGCGTCATGATGTTGACAAATTTATTGGCAACAGTCAATCTAGATGGCAAAAATTACCATCAGGTGCCTATATTCAGAGGAGTTCCACAAATCTTTTTGAGGCACTCTATTGCCGCAAGCGTTGCAAGCCTACTTGTTTTTGGATTACTTGGACTGGGCACGTTTTCGACCTTGATTGAGAATTTGCCAAACTTTCCTTCAGCCCGGATTTCATGAGTATTCTTGTCAGTCTGCGGGTCGGCAACTATCTTTACTCTTGTCTTTTCGCTTCCAATTCCTGCAAGGCTGAGTAAGGCTGCAACATTGATGTTTGCAGGGAATAACCTCACTGCCTCTTGTGCACTTCCTTCATAGACGGTGGTAGATTGAGTGATTTTATCAGGATCAATAGTTGACGTTTCAAAGAACTTGGCACCCTTCAACGCTTTTGGATTTTTTGTTGTCACAAGTGTTACCGTATCAAGTTCATCTTGCACTGCCCTAATTCCATCAAGGCCAATAATTGCGCCAGATGGCAGGTATACACGTTTGTTAAAATCCTTGCAACCATCCATGACAATATCTAAT
>JAKEIJ010000001.1 GCA_022545805.1 Nitrosotalea sp.
AAAATGCTTTGATGCCCATAGCAAAAAAGGTAAACATTCCATTTGTTTTGATCGATGAAAAAGATCAGTCAAAAGCAGAAGAAAATATAATTTCAGTCATAAAGAAGTTCGATGTTGACCTAATAGTACTTGCAAGATACATGCGGATACTTTCTCCAAATTTCGTATGGAGATACCCCAACAGAATTATTAACATACATCCATCACTTTTACCTGCATTCCCGGGTGCCTTTGCTTATGTTCAAGCATATGAACGAGGTGCAAAAATTGTAGGATGTACCGCACATTATGTAACTGAAGATTTAGATCAAGGGCCAATAATTTTCCAAGATGCTTTTGCCATAGACGAGGATGAGACTTTAGAATCTTTGAAAAAGAAGGGACAGAAATTAGAAGCTAGTACATTATTAGAGGCTGTCAAAATGCATCTTGACGGTAGATTAGAGGTATATTGGGGCAAGGTACATGTCAAACCCAAGAGATCTAAATGATAGTAAGAGACCTTGTAAATACAGACATTCTCAAACTGGCAAAGAAAGGATCAGTAGCGCTTATTCCTGTTGGATCAATTGAGCAACATGGTCCTCATCTTCCCATATCCACAGATTCTGACATAGTTTCACATATAGCAAAACAGGTCTCGGACAAAAATGGATTTTTACTATTGCCTACACTTCAATATGGAGTCTCCTTTGAGCACCATCCATTTTTTAATCTGAGTATATCAAACGCCACTTTAGAAAAAAATTTAGTTGATTTGTGTATTTCATTATCAAAAAACCATGTGAATACAGTCATTATTCTCAATGGTCATCATGGGAACCTGAATGCATTAAAAAAACTATCAGCTAAAGTCTCTAAGAAAGGCATCAAACAACACATCTTTGTTTATTCATATTGGCATTTTATGAAAAGAGAGTTTGATCATGCTGGATTTGTTGAAACATCAATCATGTTAGCAATATCAAACAAAGTGCAGATGAAAAAAGCCCAAAAAGGACTAATCTCTGATAACTTGTCAAAGAGTAAATTGAACAAACTCAGCAAGAAGGCAAACAAATCGTTTATTTCAGTAACAAAAAACGGCGTCTGGGGAGATCCAACTAGAGCTACAGAAAAGGCAGGAAAAGTGATTTTGAATGAAATAATCTCAAATTTGGTAAAAGAGAGTCAAACTTGCCTTACCGGAATAGGTTGAAAGTTTCACCAATGAAATTTTAATATATACCCTCCATAGAGTGGGTAATAAGTGAAATAAATGTCAGTAGATATGGCAGTAAAAGTACTTGATGAAAGCCTAAACAAGGTTGTACTTATCAAGCTGAAAGGCGGCAAAGTGATAAGAGGCAACCTTCATGGTTTTGACCAACACATGAACCTGCTACTTGAATCTTCAGAAGAGATCCCTTCTGAAGGAGAGACAAAAAGCCTTGGAACCATAGTTGTCAGAGGAGACAACGTAGTTATCATATCTCCTCCACCAAAGTGAGTGAATTATGACAAAAGGTACCACATCAATGGGAGGCTACACAAGAAAACACGTACACATCAGATGTAGAAGATGCGGAAAGAACGCTTATCACATACGACATAAAAGATGTGCTAGCTGTGGATTTCCTGAGGCCAAGATTAGAAAATACACCTGGATCAAATGGTATACCTAGATGGAAGAAATAGCGCTAGTTTTTAGCTCTATTGCAGGCGCATGCACCGCAGTTGCATTAGATAAAGTTCCAAAAATAAAACGCAAAAAACAAACTCCAACTATTAATTCTGCAATCACAAATCAATTACATTCACTAAGAATGGAAAAGGAAATTCTATCAAAAACTATTACAAGACTTCATCAGCAAGAGTCAGATGTTACAAAAATTCAAAAAGATAAACTACTTCTTCGTTATCAGCATCAACTTGGAACAGTAATCACCAAGATTGAGAAACTCGAAAATATCAGCAAGTATCCAGATTTCGGCCCAGTCGGAGATAGTTTGATTTCTCTGATGGATAATAGACTTTCACAGTTAGATCAGAGATTACATGAGATTTCTTCAAAGATTACATTAAACACAATAGTACAACCCAAACAAGCAGAAAAATCCGTAGAGACAATACTTGAAAGTCCTCAAGCCAAGAAAATAGAACCAAAGATAGAGATACAAAAAGAAAGAGTAGACATTCAAGAAGAGAAAATCGTAAAACCAGAGAGGACATCAGAGTGGTTACCTCCAATTGAGGTTCCAACATATGAAAAACATAGAACTGTAGAACTAAGTACATTAACTGAGATTACAAACAAGATTCCACAATTCCCTGCTGAGCTTATCAGACCAGCACAAATTGAGCCACAAATTCTTCCTCAGAAGGTCATAGAGCCAGTAATAGCAGAACCAATAGCCATAGAACAAATAGTTGAAGAACTAATACCGACTCCACAGCCAAGTCTACAAAACATAACAGAAGAAATTTTGCCAGAAGTACCAAAGATAGAACAAGTACAGCAAGAACCAGAAAGAAAGATACAACTTCCTACCGCAATCAAGATACCGGAAGAAGAAAAATTAGAAGACGATGATAAGGATTTAGATAAGATAAAAAGCGAAATAATGAAGGCATTATCAAAACTAGAACAAGTAGAGGTAGAATAATTGACAGTAGATGATGCCATTGAGGCATTATCACCACAGGCATTAAAACTAATCAAGAATAATTTTGTCATAGGGCTTGGCAGTGGAAGAGCTGCAACTGCAATAGTAAAGCTATTATCAGCACACATCAAAAAAAACAAATTTTCTGTCAAGGCAATACCTACATCATTACAGATCAAGATGGAGGCAGAAAAAGGAGGAATCCCAATAATAGAAGCAGATCAGATCAATCACATCGATCTGGTCTTTGATGGCGCAGATCAAATAGATGCAAAAGGAAATATGATAAAAGGCGGCGGGGGTGCATTGCTACGAGAAAAAATTCTGATAAGTATCGCAAAAAAAGTTGTAATAATTGCAGATGAATCAAAATTTGTCAAAAAACTTGAGCGAAGTATACCTGTAGAAGTACACCCATTTGCAAGAAACATAGCTGATATGCAAATAAGAGAATACGGAGGTAAGCCACATATCAGATTGCTAGAACGTGGTTATCCATTTGTAACTGAAAATGGAAACATAATACTTGACTGTGATTTTGGTCAGATACAAAATCCCAAAGAACTTGCAGCAAAAATAATAGGCATTCCAGGCGTGATAGAGGTTGGAATATTTCCAAAGCCAGATATTATTTACAAGGCAAAGAAAAACGGCAAGTATGAAATTCTATAATAATACCAGAACGTGAATTATGTCATGAAATGTGATCGTTGTGAAAATCCAGTTGCATATTCGAGAAAATATTCTGGAGAGAGTCTTTGTTCCAGTTGTTTTTCAAGATCAATAGTACACAAGACTACAAAAACAATGTCCAAGTATAACATGATAAAACCTGGTGATGTGGTAGGAGTTGCAGTATCAGGTGGAAAAGATTCCCTCTCACTATTACAAGTGTTAAAAGAAATTTCACTAGATCATCATTTTACACTAAAAGCTATTACAGTTGATGAGGGAATTCCAGGATATAGAGACGAGGCTCTCAAGATTGTAGAGGAATTTTGCAAAAAGATCAATGTGGAACATAAAGTATATCCATATAGTTTACTTTTTGGTACAACTTTGGAAGAAACACTAGAACTTAGAAGTGGTGAAAAAACATCATCTTGTTCAATATGTGGAATATTAAGAAGAAGGGCAATTGATTTTGGTGCCATTGATCTACAGGTTGATGTAATAGCAACAGGTCACAATCTGGACGATATGTTACAAACTTTTATCATTAACATTATTTCAGGAGACACAAAAAAAATTGGTTGGATGGATCCAGATACATCCGAAAACAAGATACGAAAGATAAAACCATTTTGTGAGATTTATGAAAATGAGATTGTGTTTTATGCTTTTACAAATGAAATCCCATTCCAGTCAGAAGAATGTCCTCACATGAATGAAGGAATTAGAACAGAAATTCGTAATTTCCTAAATTCTTTGGAAAAGACTCATAGTGGAATCAAAAATAACATGTACAAATCAATTTTGAAGATCTCCTCTACTCTTAAAGAATTCAACAATTCAGAATGGAAAACTTGTTCAAAGTGTGGGATTGAATGCACTGGAGAGATATGCTCGGT
>JAKEIJ010000076.1 GCA_022545805.1 Nitrosotalea sp.
GCTAATGCGATTTTATAGTAATTATTTGCCATTTTTTCTGCCTTTGATTCGATTCTACCTCTTGATTTGCCTTTTTTAAACGTTGAATGTGATATGCTAAGATATGCAATGTAAAGAAACCCAGCTACCTGAATTCCAATTATTGGCACAAATACAGGATTACCAGAAAATATCGCAATAAACATACCAAGTATTCCATATACACCAAAGAATATCTCAAGAAGTGTAGTTTTTGTAAATGGAAGAGCATATGCCTTGTCTCTCCAATCATCATCATTTTTTATTATTCCAAATTTCGGAGTACGCAAAAACTCATTTCTTTTTCCAAATAATGCATCAAAGACTGCCACAGTATTGTTGACAGACATGCCGGCAGAATAGACTATCAAATACAAGTAAGACATTGCCTTTGACCGCCATTTTTTTTGATACATTTGTTGTATAACCATCAGATATGCAACAGGACCCATTGCCAAGTAAGCAATTATTGTCAGTGCAGGCAACCCATTTATGATATAGAGATTTATTTTTGAAGCCAAAAGTATTGGCAAAATCAGAAATTGTGCAAGAACCAGAGGATGTACAATGTGTCTTGTAAGTTGGATGAATGCCTGAACCTTGGTATCAACTGGTAATTTTTTTATCGCAACAGAGCCAAGTAATTTTACTGCACACTGTATCGAGCCTTTTGCCCACCGAAATTGTTGTCTTTTCGCAGAGTTCATCTGTACCGGAAGTTCTGCGTCTACTACAATATCAGGAATGAATACACACTTCCATCCTTTCATTTGTGCCCTATAGCTTAGATCAAGATCCTCAACCAGAGTAGCAATGTGCCACCCTCCAGAATCCTCTATGCATTGTCTTCTCCAGATACCTGCAGTACCATTAAAACTCATAAAGAGATGAGAGTTACTTTTTGCCTTTTGTTCTACCAGAAAATGAAAGTCAAGGCTGAGTGCTTGTGCTTTTGTAAGAGGAGAATATTTTTCATTTACGTGACCCCACTTGCATTGTACCAGTCCTACGTCTGGAGTGCAGAAATAAGATAATGCTTTTTTGAGAAACCACGTTGGTGGTATAAAATCGGCGTCAAAGATTGCAACAAAATCGCTTTTTGTAAATTTCATTGCATTTCGAAGCGCGCCTGCCTTGTATCCCTTCCTGTCAGACCTTCGCACATGTTGTATGTCAAATCCCTTTTGTTTGTAATCTGAAACTAGAGTCTCAAGCAGGTCATATGTTTCATCAGTGGAGTCATCCAACACCTGGATGCATAGCTTGTCTTTTGGATAATCTAGTGCACATACAGCATTTACCAGTCGTGAAGCAACATATTTTTCGTTGTATATTGGAAGTTGAATTGTTACAGTTGGAATTTCTTTGAAGGTTATAGAATTATTTTTTTTCTGACGTCTTGCAATTACTACAAGATAGTAAAAGTTGCAAGTATAGAGCGTAATTATCATTGCAATCCAAATGAAAATGTTCCACAGAAATCCAGTCAGCGGATTAGGAAGTGTGGCATGTGTAAACATTTGGAATTTTTCAACTCTCCAGTCTTTATAGCCGTACCGCTAAAATTTGGCTTAACCTTTCTTGGATATTTTTATTGCCTGAACAGGGCATACGTTTTCACATGCCAAGCAAAATATACAATCAGGTTCTCGTGCCATCAATGGTTTTTTGTCAGAAGCTGGATGACCTGCAAACTCTGCCCACTCGTAAACTTTAACAGGACATGCATCAATGCATGCACCATCTCCTACACAGATATCATAATCAACTGATACAAATTCTCCCCAGATTCCAAGTATCTCATTACCCTTTCTATGACCGAATACTTTTATCTTGTGACTAGATGGAGCAGTAAAAGTTTCAACAACTTTGAGTTTTGATTTAAAGTCAACATCAATTGGACCTGGTTTTGCGCCAGAAGGTGTTTCAGGTTCTGCTTCTGTTGCCACCTGTTGCCCTGGTTGAGGAGCTGCAGGCTTTGGTTTTGGTTTTGCATTAGGAACTATCTGAGCTAATGGTGTTAGTTCTTCCAGTGCCTTGAGAGCTTGTTCTGGTGTTAGCTGTTTTGTTTTTACGTCATGCTCTACCATCTTGTCGGCAAGAACGCTATTTCGTAAAATGGTATCAATTATCATCTTTGCATTTGCATCTGCTTTCTTTCTATAATGTTCAACCCATAGACCGTCGCCATATTTTTCAACTGGATATACCTGGTATATCATATCTACAACTTCACCAGTTACAATCTCGACTTGAACTTCAAGATCTATTGACTTGTATCCGCTGTCATCTGGGTCTGGCATGTTTTCTTCTTTCCAGCGATATGTGGCGTAAATCCTGTCAGCAAATTTATCCATCTCAAAGACTTTCTTGAAACCAGATACGATAGAATCAATTTCATAAGTATCTTCAAGTTTTACAGGAAGACGATAAAGACCAAGTTTGTAACTGTGTAAAGGATAGACTCCTCTTTTTGATGTACCCGATTGAACTGTATACACTTTATCCTTTAGCAGGAGTGACATCTGATTTGTATAGTTAAAAAAGAGTTTAAAAATGCTTCTTAGTAGTCAGGGCAAGTCTCTTCTCGGATCTTTCTATATCGCTGTTCCATCTCTGTTGCATGTTCCTGGACTTTGTCAAATCCGTACGTGTCCTTTGGGAAATACCAGCGTATTCCCACCTTGTGCCCAATTCCGTCCATATCGTATATCATTCCCCTATCAGAGGATACACCATACTTTTCATCAACCGATCTTTCTTGTGAGGTAAGACCGCGTTTTGTCTTGTCTTCCAGGATAAAATAAACGGGATCGTCAAGTATTGCATAGAATATACCTTTTTTTATAATTGGCAGTTCCGGTTTATCGTTATTTTTCGATTGGGTTTCCAATCATATTACCCCATTCAGTCCAGGATCCATCATAGTTTCTAACTTGAGGATATCCAAGAAGATATTTTAGAACAAACCATGTATGTGAAGATCTTTCTCCAATTCTGCAGTAACAGATGACGTCCTTGTCAGCAGTGATTCCTTTTGATTCGTAAACTTTCTTGAGTTCTTCTACAGATTTGAAAGTGCCATCAGTGTCATTTACTGCACTTGCCCAAGGAATGTTGTTTGCATGAGGAATGTGTCCTCCTCTCTGAGCATGTTCCATTGGATACTCTGCAGGTGCAGTTACCTCACCTGAGAATTCTTTTGGTGAACGTACATCAACTAGAACAGTATCTTTTTTGTCAAGTGCACGTCTTACATCAAAGAGATATGCACGGAGTCCTTCATTTGGTGGTTGTGCAACATAGTTTGTTTTTGGTATTTGTGGTTCATCTTTTGTGTAAGGTTTGTTTTCAATCTCCCATTTTTTTCTTCCACCATTCATGATTTTCACATTTTCATGTCCATAATACTTGAATATCCAAAATACAAATGCTGCAAACCAATTGTTAAAGTCACCATACAAAATAACTTCAGATTGTGTAGTTATTCCATTTCTTGACAGTAAATCTTCAAACTGTGATTTGCTGATTATATCTCTAGTAATAGGATCATTGATGTCTCGTTTCCACCAGATGAGACTTGCCCCCTGGAGATGTCCTTGTCTGTAGGCATTCTCTGGGTCATAGTCGACTTCAACAATTTTAAAGGATTTATTGTTCAAGTTCTTTGAGACGGTTTCTGTATCTACTAAAACTGGTTGTGCATAACTCATTTTTTCTCTATCATACTGGACCCAGATGGTTCTTAATATTTTATGCTCAACAGATGCTTTTTAAGTGAAATTAAAATTAGTAGTTTTGCTTGGATCTTCACAGTGTTGCACTTGTAAGCAAAGTTGGTTCAAAAGAATCTGAGGATGCGGTAAAAAAAGTCGCCAAGAAATTGCTTGCAAAGAAAATCAAGGTGTATACAGTTTCAGGCGTAGATGTAGACGGAGCCAAGAAGATCAACGACATCGAAGATCTCAAGACCACAAAATTAGATTTGACAATCACACTTGGAGGAGACGGAACAACACTACGAACTTTTAGGTATCTAGAAAACGAGGTTCCAAATCTTGCAATAAACGTAGGAGGGAATAGAGGCATATTATCAGAGATAACACTGCCCGAGATTGACACTGCCATTGCGCAGATCATTTCAGGTAAGATTTTTTTTGACAAGCGAACTCGAGTAGTGGCTTCTTGCGGAGGACAAGATTTTCCCCCAGCACTAAATGAAATTTACATCAATAGACAGAATTTAACAAAAACATCGTTGTTTGAGATCAAATTTCAAAGTGATAAAGTAACACAAAAAATGGACGGAGTGATTGTTGCAACACCAAGTGGATCCACTGGACATTCCTATTCTTTGGGAGGTCCAATCCTTCATGAAAGTCTAGATGTTCTTATCATAACACCTGTTGCTCCAGTAAACAAGTTGCCATCAATTGTAGTTCCTGATGAAAAAATTGAGATCCATAGCAGTCATGATTCAAATATCATCATGGATGCTCAAGTGATCAAAACCACCAGATTTGATGATGTAATCACCATAAGAAAATACAAAAAACATGCAATATTTGTAAGACTGAAAAAACAAGGTTTGAGACAGATGAGCAAGCTTGGTTTCTAAAATATTAGATGCCACATCATTTTATGCAGGAGTTCCATTTTCGTCTCAAGAGCAGAGCTTTACAACTCCACTAGTCTTTGAAGAAATAAAGCACATAAAAAAAAGTCATGATGCGGTACAAACACTCATTGATCTAGGCAGACTGCAAATTATAGAACCAGAAGAAAAATTTCTCAAATTTATTTTGGACGAGTCAAAAAACACAGGAGACTTGAACGAACTATCAAAGGAAGACATGTCAGTGCTTGCACTGTGTGTTCAGCTAAAGGGGGAACTAGTAACAGATGATTATACCGTATCAAATGTTGCAAGACACCTAAATCTCAAAGTCATTCCAATAATGACCAAGGGGATATCCAAGGTCTTGGACAGTGTGTATTTGTGCCCTGCATGCAACAAGAGTTTCAAGAAAATGTCTGATTGTCCAATTTGCGGTAGCAAACTAAGGAAAACATCAGCTCCAAGAAAGTCTAAGCCAGTCGGCAAAAGAGCAATCGTGTAGACTTACGTTTTCATACTATACATCATGTAGTGTCTTTTGATCAGTATTTTTTCCAGCCTTGGTTTGAGCATCAAGTATTTTGCGTATCTTTTGGGCGCGGGCCTCTCCCATACCATTTATTTTTGACAATTCAACATATGACGCATTCAATGAATTGCTCGTAGAGCCAAATTTTTCCAGCATTCGTGTCGCAAGTTTTTCTCCAACACCTGGCAGACTGCACAAAATGGACAGTTGCTGTTGTTTCAAGTCACCAGACTTTCGGATTTTTTTAAGAAATGGTCCCTTTACTGTCCCCTGTCTTGCACACATGGATACCAACAATTTGGCAGTATGAGACGCATTTGGAGTGGGGATTACAGGTATTTTAAAATCCAGTACTACCGAAGACATGGCGCCATAAAATACAAGAGGATTTTCTGTAATGGTATCAATCTCGTCAACATTTCCTTCTATTATAATAGATGGATGCTCAAAGTGTTCCTTGAGTCTATTGCATTGATCAAACAGTCTTCCATCAAAGACTGATGAGATAAAATCACTAACGCTTTTTCTTTCTACGATGGTTTCAGGTGCAACAATATAATCACCTACAGGAAGATTCATCATCTCTACTTTGACTCCAATTTGTTTTAACAGATCAGGGATTCCACTTTTTCGTTCCCGCTCGTCAATTACCATTCGGAGATCGTCAATTTTCATTAAACAGTTATGTTTCTGTAAATATTTTATTTAGGAGTATCTGTCTTTGGTTGTCCCGGTGGAGCTCCAGATCCTCGCAGCATTTCACGAATTTTTGATTCTGCTTCCTTGAGATTTTCCTTGATTCTAGTTTCTTGTTTGGACAATACAGTGAGTCTTGTATTTGCAAGTTCTTTCTTTTCTTGCAGTTCTGAGACCAGTGTGGCTTTGGTAGATTTTACCAAGATTGAACCTGCAGTTTTGTATACAGTATCATCATCGTTTGCCTTTTGCAGGACTTCAAGTGCTCTCTCAGTCTCTAGATGTTCTGATTCAAGATGTTGTTTTTGCATCATGATGGACTGGAGGTTTTGCTGTAACTGTTGCAATCTTCCCACTTGTTCTTGTAACCATGGAGGGAGTTGTTGTTCGCCTGCAGACATGAATCTGTGACTTGGAATTTTGCTTATATGTTTACCGATTCGATGGAATCGTTACTTGCTTGGACAAGTCTCAGGGTGGAATTTAGATTGGCGCGCAGGTGTTGAATTTCTTGCGCCCCAATTGTAATTGTGATTTTTTTATCAAGAGAAAAATTTGTTTTTGTCGGGTTTTCATCGTAAAATTTGTTGTCAATCTCAATTGAATCAAAAATTGCTTTAGTTTTTTTTCCGGCAGAAATTTCTATCTTGGCATTATAGTTTGAC
>JAKEIJ010000077.1 GCA_022545805.1 Nitrosotalea sp.
CGGAAAAACACAACTTGTTGTTGGCGGCACAGTACCATCTGGAAAACCAGTTATCGTGTCAGAGCAGACCGAGTTCAAATTGGGTTCTATGACGAAGGCAATTGATAATTCTGTTCCAAGGATAACCTATGATGATTTAGGCGGCCTAAGAAATGAGGTCCAAAAGATACGAGAAATGGTGGAACTTCCAATGAGACATCCTGAACTATTTGAAAAACTCGGGGTTGAGGCTCCAAAAGGTGTATTGCTCTATGGGCCTCCAGGTACTGGAAAAACACTACTAGCAAAAGCTGTGGCAGGAGAGACCAATTCTCACTTTACCTCCATTAGTGGTCCTGAAATCATTGGAAAATTCTATGGAGAAAGTGAAGAGCGCTTGCGACATATATTCAAACAAGCAGAGGAAAATTCTCCAAGCATAATATTCATTGATGAAATTGATTCCATTGCTCCAAAGAGGGAAGAAGTAACAGGAGAAGTAGAAAAGAGAATTGTATCACAGCTTCTTACTTTGATGGATGGAATGAAGTCAAGAGGTAAGGTAGTTGTAATTGCTGCAACTAACAGACCAGACTCGATAGATCCTGCATTACGAAGACCAGGTAGATTCGATCGTGAAATAGAGATTGGAATCCCAGATCAACAAGGAAGATCAGAGATACTCAATATCCATACACGAGGGATGCCAATTGAAGAAAAAGTAAACTTGGATCAAATTGCAAGAGTAACTCATGGATTTGTAGGAGCTGATTTGGAAGTGCTTGCAAAAGAAGCAGCCATGAGATCTCTCCGAAGAATTTTACCTGATTTGGATCTGGAAGCAGAAAAAATTCCTGCAGAAATTCTTCAAAAAATTATCATTACCGATAATGATTTCAAGGATGCACTAAAAGAGGTAAGACCATCTGCATTACGAGAAGTTCTAGTTCAGGTACCAAATGTAACATGGGATCAAGTTGGTGGACTAGAATCTCTCAAAGAAGAACTCTATGAAGCAGTAGAATGGCCACTCAAACACAGAGAAGCATTTGAACACACTGATGTTGCAGCACCAAAAGGAATCTTGCTCTATGGGCCTCCAGGTACTGGCAAGACACTAATTGCAAAAGCGGTTGCACACACCACAGAATCTAACTTCATTAGTATCAAGGGTCCTGAATTGCTCTCAAAATGGGTTGGTGAATCTGAAAAGGGAGTACGTGAAGTATTCAGAAAGGCACGCCAAGCTGCTCCATGTATAATATTTCTTGACGAGCTTGATTCATTGGCTCCAAGCAGAAGCTCAGGTAGTTCTGACTCTAGTGTCACAGAAAGAGTAGTGTCTCAACTACTAACTGAGATAGACGGTCTTGAAGAATTGCAAGATGTGCTAATAATTGGTGCAACTAACAGAGTAGATCTTATCGACAGTGCATTGCTACGACCTGGAAGATTTGATAGAATTCTTGAGGTGCCATTACCAGAAGCAAAAGGACGCGAAAACATATTCAAGATACACACCACAAAGAAACCTCTTGCAGAAGGCATTGACTTTGCAAAACTTGTGGAATTGACTGATGGTTTTAGCGGAGCAGAAATAGAAGGAATATGCAACAGAGCTGCCATGAGTTCTATAAGACGATATGTAGACAAGAAAGAGAAGAACGTAAAGTCAATCAAGATAACACAGGAAGACTTTGAAAATGCAATAAAGAAGGTACGACAATCTACTGCAAGATCAAAATCAACACCATCAATTATATGATAAATTGATTGATGTATTGTGACGGCAAAGGAAGCAATTCTCTATCAAAAGTTGCCTAATGAAAAGGTAAGATGTACAGCGTGTGCTAGATACTGTGAAATTGGAAAAGATCAGATTGGTCTATGTGGAATAAGGGCAAACAACAATGGCAAACTTGATCTTCTTGCATATGGCAAAGTTATAACTGGACATGTAGATCCTATTGAGAAAAAACCAGTGACACACTACATGGCTGGCAGTAGTATATTTTCAATTGCTACAACTGGATGTAATTGGCTTTGCAAATATTGTCAAAACTATGACATCAGTCAACGGCGAAAGATAGAGGGAACCGACATGACACCTCAAGAGGTAGTTGACATGGCAAAAAAGTCAGGCTCTGATGGAATTGCGTATACGTATAATCAACCGTCAATATTTATCGAATTTGCCCGAGACTGTGGGGTGATTGCAAGAAAGAATGGGCTGTTCAACATCTTTGTCTCAAATGGTTATGATACACCAGAAACAGTCAACATGATGAGTGAGTTTCTCGACTGTATCACAGTAGATTTCAAGGGAAGTGCTGAACCGCAATTTTCACGAAAATATATTGGAATTCCAGATCCTAAACCAATATTTGATACACTGAAAGAAATTCACAGTAAAACAAAGATTCACGTAGAGATAACTGACCTGGTGGTTCCACAAGTAGGTGACAATATAGAATATGCCAAAAAATTATGTCAATTTATCTATGATGAGTTTGGGCCTGACATGCCAATACACTTTCTTAGATTCCATCCAGATTACAAGATGATGGACTTTGAATCTACACCAATACCCACACTTGAGAAACATTATGATATCGCAAAAGAGGTTGGGCTCAACTATGCCTACATTGGAAATGTACCAGGTCATCCACTAGAAAATACATACTGTCCACAGTGCAAGAAAATTGTAGTCAAAAGATACGGTTTTGATATTCAAGGATGGCATCTTGATGATAACAACAATTGCAATTTTTGCGGCAACAAAATAGCAATTGAGGGTAAACTTTCTAAAAACTACAAACAAAACAGATTTCAGTTTGTACTCTAAAATGATAATTCAAAGATTGCAACAAATTCATTTCGAATTGTAATCAAAGGTTAAATATCGTGAAACTGGAATTAGTACATGCCAACTACTTACATCTTGATCAACTCTGATTTAGGCTCAGATGTTGCTATAATTCAAAAGATAAAGCAGATACTTGGAGGCGAAAAAGGCATCCGATATGAGATTCAAGGTGTGTATGGTGTCTATGATATCATAGTCAAGATAACCGCAGATTCAATGGATCTTCTAAGAAGTATCATCACAAATAAGATTAGAAAGATAGACAAGGTTTACTCTACCTTGACCATGATGGTAATCGAAGAGCAAGAAAAATCCTAACCTTTCTTTATTGTGTCTATCACAGCGTGAATTTCTGATTCTGTATTGAAAAAATGCGGTGACGCTCTTACAATCTTTTTAGAAAAGATGTCTCTTACCGCAAGTATGATGTTATTTTTCTCAAGTCTTGCAACCAGTGTCTTTGAATCTTGGCCTTGAATTGAAAAGGAAACGATACTTGTACGTCTTTCCTTTTCCTCTGGACCATACAAAATTGCTCCACTAATTTTTGAAATCTCTTGGCGTAATAGTTCTGCTAGCTTCATGTTTCTCTCTCTGATGGCTGAAATTCCGATTTTTTTGAGATAAATTATTGATGCCTCAAGGCCTGCTACACCTGACCAATTTCGAAAACCTGCTTGAAACCTGGCAGGCATTTCTTTGTGTGCAACCCTGTCTTCATGAAATATGGCAGACTCTCCACCAATCTGGAGTGGCTCAATTAGTTCGCTTGAATCTTTTCTGCAAAAGAAGATGCCCATACCCATTGGACCACATAACCACTTGGAGCCGTTAAAGGACATGAAATTACAGTTGATCTTGTTTACATCTACATCGCTGATACAGCCAACGGTCTGGGCTGCATCAACAAAATATGGTATATTTTTTTCTGAAAGTATCTTGCCAATTTCTTCGACAGGAACTATTGCACCAGTGTTAAACAGTGCATGGCTGAGAGAAACAAGTCCTGTGTTTTTGTCAATTGTATCTGCAAAAACATTTGGTTCAAAATAACCTGTCTCATTTATGGGCAAATTTCTTAATTCGACTCTTTGACCTGTTCTGACCCATGGATAGTGATTTGCTGGATGCTCGTGATTTGAGCCACGTATTACTATATTAGAATTGGGAGCAAGTTTCAATCCGTTCGCTACAAAGTTTATTCCATCAGTAACACTCTGGGTGAGCACTACCTCTTCAGGCCTGCATTTTATCAGTCCTGAAATTTCTTTTCGTAGGTTACCAAGTCTTTCTCTCACATAATTGTCAGAGGCCTCTGAATCTGGGCCAAGTTCGTTGTACTTTACAAGAAAATCATTCATTGCTGCTATGCTTGACCTAGGCATCCTGGAAGTGGAAGCATTGTTTAGGTAGGTTCTTTCTTTGTATGGAAAATCTTGGGAATAATCTAAATTCATTATTATATTACAATCTACTAGTCTTTTGCATTGTTTAAAAATCCTAGCGATGAAACCCAGCCAAAATTAAATTTACAGACAATGCTAGAACAAAATCTGATCAATTCTGTGTTTTATCCTGATCCATTTCTAAAAGCTGGATTTATCTCAAAACTAGTCCAAGATACAAAACTTGAAGTCTTGTACTTGGATCTTGACTTGGTATATAGCGGGTATGTAGTTTCAGGGATACTTCCTGCTGCAAAAACTGTAACACTCTTCCAACCAACTAGTGATACCTTGTATCAGAAGATAAAAGAGATTCTAGTAAAGGCAAGTCTATCTCAAACCATTGTGGTTGTGGATTCACTAAATGGACTCTACAATATCTTGAACCAGAAGAAAAATCTTGGCAAGACTGTCATGTCCATCATGATGTTGCTTGCAAGTATAACAAGGATGACCAAATCATATCTTGTTGTTACAAGTATGGTCAGATACAAAAAAGAGGAAGGCTGGATCTTGTCACCTACGGGAAAACGACTCGTTGAAACAAAAAATAGTAAAAAAATCCTTCTTGAATCTGGAAAAGATGGTATCGTACTGAGTATGCCTAGCGACTCTTGCAAGCTCGTTATACCTTCAAATCTGATTCCGCTAGTCTAGCCTTTTTATGATATGATACCCAAACTGGGTTTTTACAATCTCAGAGACTTGGCCTTTTTGTAATGAAAAAGCAGCTTTTTCAAATTCTGACACCATTGCACCTCTTGAAAAAAATCCAAGATCTCCGCCTCTCTTTTTTGATACATCAAGCGAATATTCTTTTGCAAGATTTGCAAAACTTTCACCCTTTGAAATTCTTGTCTTAAGATCTTGCGCGACACTTAGCTTTTCAACCAAGATATGTGCACAGTGAATTTTACTTCCCATGATTTCTTGATTGGAAATAAATTATAAAAAAACGTCGGTTTCAATAATTGTCATTCTAAAGTTTTGGAATAAGCCGATCTAAAATTAACGGTGTTATAAAATTGCCAAACGCCGTTATAACAAGCCATTTTTCAGCAAGTTATATTAAGATCTTTTCTAAAAGAACTTCCATGCCAGTTGGAATTATTCCAGATATAGGCGAACAAATGTGCATAGGATGTGCACTCTGTGTAGAGATTTGTACATCACTAGGCCCAGACGTATTAAGAGTAAAACCAGTAGAAGGCTGGAAGAGAGGTAAAGCATTTGTATTTTATCCAGAAAGATGCATTTCAGATGGTGCATGCATAGGTGTATGCCCAACAAAGGCAATCTTCTGGATGAGACCAATGGACTTTACTCCAGGTCAACCAGTACCACTCTACAGAAACTCTGTGTTCGTAAAAGGTTGGACTGAACTAATCGATTAAGTCCTCAAAAACAATTCTCTTTTTCTTATTTTTCTTTCTAGACGTAGTTTTCTACATATATGGTACCGTTTACCATGATATCTTATGAGCAAATCAGGAAACATCTGGCGAAGAGTACATGGCAAAATTACAAAAAAACCCACAAACTTTAGCTGGCTGATAAATGACAAGCTAGCAGGCAGTGGAATGCCAACATCTGTTTCTGAAATAGATTGGATACTAAAACAAGGAGTAAAATCAATTGTCACAATGACTGAGGACTCTCTTCCAGAATCTTGGGTAACGAATGTAAAATATCTCCATGTTCCAACAGAGGACTATTCTGCACCTGACATGGAACAAATTGATCAAGCAGTAGAGTTTATTCGAAATAGAATTGAAAGCAATGAGCCTGTCATGGTTCACTGTGCAGCAGGTATTGGAAGAACTGGAACCATTCTTGCTTGTTATCTTGTAAAATATGAAAAAATCTCTGCAAAAAATGCCATACAAAAAGTACGAAAAGAAAGACCTGGCTCTATCCAGTCTGAATCACAGGAAATAGCAATAGGTCTATACTACAAATTCCTAAACAAGTAAGTTTACTCTGGTATGGATGTAGTTACCATTTTGCCGTCTTCAAGCTTGATAAACAAAAACCTGTTATCCTTGAAGATCAAAGTTACTTCGCCATTTTTCTCTTCTACTTCAAGCAGTTCTTGTCCTCTAAGTCCATCGAATTTTGCCATATCGATCCACCAATAATTCCGTTTATATCTTATTTGGTAACTTCGATCTCGATTTCTTTAGCGTGTGCAGTTTCATCAAATTGTTCTGCATAATCGTGTTTGTACCAAGAGACATAAACTTCGGCTCCTATCTTGTGCTTACCCACACCAAGCTCTGATGCATTAAATTGTATTTTTTCATCAAAGTCAAGAAATAGCTGCTGAGCTTCAGATTGGCTATTTGGAATAGATGGTTCAAAATTCTTTGATATCTGTACCCAGACCTTTTTCTCTCCCATCTGAGTCAGCTTAGGGTTTCGAGTCCAAAAAAGGGCAACTTTCTTGTACGTATCTAGGGGCTTGCCAATCTCCTTCTTTCGGAGTCCACCGGTGTGGAGCTTTACTCCGTATTTCAGCTTGAAGGTGTTGTCATGATTATTGTAAGCTTTTTCCCAATTTCTCTCATTGAAGGCTTCCCTGATGGCTCCTGTAATAGAAAATTTTACATTTATTGTAATGCTGTCTTCTATTCTTGGCTTATCGGAGGATTTCCCTAGAGAGACTCCGCTTATTGCATTTTTATCACTAGTCAACTATTGGGGATGGTTTATATCCTCAATAAGTATTTTTTTGACTTACATGGATGTTCAACTGAAAAAATCTTCTCCAAAGGAGGTTCAATTGGACATAGTAAAATCCGACATCAGCACTCTCTATATAGTACAATATGAGATGCTCAAGGATCCTACTGTAGAGTTTGCAGGTGTAGTCTTGAAACACCCTCTTACCAAACAACTTGCAATGCGAGTAAACACTTCAAAAGGAAATCCGATCAAGGAAATTGAAAAGGCAACAAAGACTGCCATTGAATATACAGACGAATTAAAAAAAGCAATTTTTTCTAAAATTAAAGGTGTCTAAATGAAATTCTGTCCCAAGTGTCAGGCACGGCTAAAGATAGATAGCTCTGACTCTGAATTTGTATGCCCCAAATGTGGATACAGTGAGAAAGGCAGCAAGGTCACCAAGCAAGTGAAAAATGAAGGTAGCTCTAATCTCAATGTTCTAGATGAAAAAGAAAAAGCAGAAGCAATGCCGACAATCAAGATTGATTGTGAAAAATGTGGAAATAATGAAGCAGTCTGGTGGATGCTTCAAACAAGAAGTGCGGATGAACCGACCACTCAATTTTACCGATGCGTCAAGTGCAGCTATACTTGGCGAAATTACGCATAAGGTTTAACTTGAACATTCTGTGAGATGTGAATAAGTTTGGCATTTTCTGCAAAGTCTGGTGGTTCTGAAGAATGGAAAGCAGTAATTTCCGCTATATCGACCCTAGTTGAAGAAGCTACATTCGAAGCTACTGGTGAAGGAATTGCTTTTCGAGGAATGGATCCATCACATGTTGCATTAATTGATATTGCTTGGCCTAATTCTGCATTTGAAAAATATGTTTGCGATGCAGATGTCAAGTTTGGAGTAAGAATAGACGAGTTTTCAAAGTTAATAAAAAGAGCTGATAAAAAAGACAATATAGAAATTAGCATTTCTGAAGACAAGCTTTTGCTTGTTACTATAGGTAAAAATAAAAAATACAAAATGCGATTGATTGAAAGTTCTGCAACTGATACTCCACTTCCAAAAATTACCTATAACGCCAAAGTGGGTGTAACATCTGCAGAATTTGATAAAATACTTGGCGACATTCAGGTTGTTTCAGAATATTTATCCATTAATGCCAATCCTACAAAAGCAGAATTTTCAGGACGTGGCGATTCTGGTGAGGCAATTATCACACTAGAAAAAGGAATGTCCGAGATGCCAGAGATTGAAGTAAAAGAAGACAGCAATGCAACCTATAGCTTGGAATATCTCAATAGCATAGTCAAGGCAATAGGTACTGTTGCAGGTACAGTAGTTTGTGAGTATTCAAGTAAAATGCCACTTAGGCTAGAATTTAAGGTAGCCAACATTGGCAGAATTCACTTTTACCTTGCTCCTAGAGTAGAGAGTTAAAAGATTTTAAGGATAATAGGGCGAGGTTATACTGATTTGAAACTTGTTCTAAAATTTGGTGGAACTTCTGTTTCCTCTCCGCAAAATATTCGAAACGTTGCAACTATGATAAAGAAGCTAACAAAGGAATACAAAATCATTCCAGTGTTTTCTGCAATAAGCGGAGTCACAGATGATTTAATCAGAATAACAAATTTGATCCAGAACAGAAACAAGGAAGGTGCAAGCTTGATTGCAAAGAAAATAATCAAGATGCATACTGATATTGCAAATCAATGTGTCAAGAACTCTAAAATAAAAAAAGACTTGCTCAATAAGATGAAATCAGACCTTGATGAGTTTGAGGATCTTTTGCATGGAATGTTACTGCTTGGAGAAGTGACACCGAAATCTTCTGACTATATGATCTCATTTGGTGAAAGACTATCCATCAATTTGGTGGCATTTACGCTAAATGAACTAGGCATAAAGGCAGTGCCTCTCACAGGAAAAGACGTAGGAATAGTTACAGACTCTAACTTTGGAGGAGCAAAGCCGCTGATGGACACAACACGTTTGCATGTATCTCATACAATAGAAAATCTACTACAAAAGAAAACCATGGCAGTAATTGGTGGATTTGCTGGTGCAGATCAACATGGTAACATCACTACATTTGGAAGAGGTGGGTCTGATTATACTGCAACTATCATCGCATCAAGCATCAAGGCAGATGAAGTCTGGTTGATGAGCGATGTAGATGGTCTGATGACAACTGATCCAAAGATTATCAAAAATGCAAAACTGATCAAAGAAGTATCATACATTGAAGCAATGGAGATGGCACTATTTGGTGCAAAATACATTCATCCAAGAGCATTAGAGCCACTTGTTGCAAAAAAAATTCCTTTACGAATAAGAAATACGTTTAATCTTGATAATCCAGGTACGCTGGTCACTGCCACTCCACAAGCTGATACGCAAAAGACAGTAAAATGTGTCAGCACCATACGACATACTGGATTAATTGATGTAAGGGGTGGAAGCATGGTTGGTGCCCCTGGTACTGCAGCTACAATATTTTCAATTCTTGCAAAAGAAGGAATTAACATAATGATGATATCTCAAAGCCCATCCGAGTCATCCATTTCAATCATTGTAAAGAAAAATGACTTGGACAAGGCAGTAAATTCACTTGAGATGAATCTGCTTGGCAAAGTCATCAAAAAAGTAGATGTCACAGTAGATGTATCCATACTTGCGCTCATTGGTTCTGGAATGAGAGGAATCACAGGAGTTGCCTCCAAAGTATTTACTGCTGTTGCAAAAAAAGGTGTGAACGTAATAATGATAGCTCAAGGTTCATCTGAGCTTAATCTTGCATTTGTAGTCAAAGACTCTGATTGTAATGCAGCAGTACAGGCACTGCATGATGAGTTTAAACTAGACAAATAGCAGAGACTCTCGCTAAAAGCATATTTATGCAAATTAAATATTCATAGCGTATGAACAGGCTTCTGCTTTTAGTAATTCTTGTATTAATTGGAGGCCTTGTGGCTTCGCTATCATTATTTAATGATCAACTTGCTAACGCTGGATCGACAAAAAAGATTCAGTTCACTCAGACTGTTACATCTATACAAGATCCTGGAATTGGTCACAGCAATGAACAGATGGCAATAGTGTTACCACCAAACAGCGGTTCAATTTATCATGGTTCCATTACATATAGCTCAAGTCAACCTGTACAAGTTGTTGTTTTGCATCAAATTGACAAAGGTGACTCTAAAGGCCAACCAACTTGGACAGTAGATGACAATACACTTTATGCAATAACCACAATTGATTCAAATTCCAGTGGAGGCAGTTTGGATTTTACAGGGTCTGCCATTGGTCTACACTCTACAAACTCTAGTCAGTTTGCTGCTACCGTAAGTGTGGACGGATGGATCAGAGTTACAACTTCAACAGTTGCTCAATCTGCAACTGTCATACCAACAACTGAAAATTCTACTATCAAGTTACCAAAAAGCACAATCCCAGTACAGATACCGATGCATCAGGGAGTGGTAAATGGAAAAACCGTTTACTATGTCATAACAGATTCTAGTAACAATCTTGTAGCAAATACCATATCTGTCAAACAAGACTGGACTGTTCAGGTATCGCCTGTATTGGCTCATGTACCGGTGGGATCATACGGCAACATCTTCGTATTCACAAATGGAATTGAAGGAAATGGAACACGTGGATATCAAGATGACGTGTTATCATTTACACCAACTGACAAGCAGTACAGTCCGTTAAACAAAGTAATTGAAGTATCCTGGAATATAGGACGAGGACCATTTATTCTCAATTCTACAAAAGCAATTCTTGATGCAAACATGACAGGAAAGGTAAAACTGACTGTCACTGATACAATCCTGAATACTCCTGAGTTAGTCTGGGATGGAGGCGCACTAGATGTGAGAACAAACAAGGTGTTGTCTGACAAGACATCATATCTTGATGGACAAGTTCTTGATGTGAGTGTAGATAACATGACTGCCACCTTTGTAGGACACAGGGGATGGGGGCCTGATGGAAAAACTGTATACTATATCATAACTGCCGGCACTCCTCAAGGACCTGCACAGACAATGAAGATTCTAGATGTTCCTTCGCTTTCTCTTCTTGACTTGTCTGCAAGAGATGTCTATCACTTTACCAATGGATTGCAAGGTGCAGGACCATTTGGATATCAAGAAGGAATTTCTAGTGCACAACCAGGAGATTCTGCTTACAGTCCGATCTGCAAAGTTTCAATAATTAATTGGAATGATCCAAAGAATGCCAAAGTTTTAGAAAATAAAAATGACATTGATTATGAAAAATTAGCAGGAGATGTTACCATACAAGATGCAACGGTACTCGACAAGAACTACATTCTTGATTGTCCTATTGTAACTCCATAAAATCATCAAAACGGATAAATTTACTTTGGAAACCTCCTAGTGTGAATGACCGGTAAATTGTTTATTGTAGGTGTAGGGCCTGGTCATCATGACCACATGACTTTTCGTGCAAAACAAGCAATTGAGGAAAGCAACACAATTGTTGGTTATGAGACATATGTCAACCTGGTCGAGGATCTAATCGAAGGAAAAGAGGTCCACAGATATGCAATGACACAAGAAGTAGAAAGAGCACACCAGTGCATTGATCTTGCAAAATCTGGAAAAATAGTCTCACTTGTATCAAGTGGAGATCCAGGAATCTACGGAATGGCAGGTTTGATTTATGAAATTTTGGCAGAAGAGGGATGGGACAGAAAAGCTGGTCTACATGTTGAGATAGTTCCAGGGGTTTCATCGCTTAATTCTTGTGCGGCACTAGTTGGCTCTCCGCTTATGACAGATTTTGCTGTAGTAAGCATGAGTGATCTACTTGTTCCTTGGGAAATAATAACAAAAAGAGTAGAGGCAGCGGCTCAAGGTGATTTTGTTATCGTAATATACAATCCTGCAAGCAAGAAAAGAATTCATCAACTACAAGATACAAGAAAACTTCTTTTAAAATACAGAAAACCTAACACACCAGTAGCAATTGTAAAGGGGGCATATCGAGAATCCCAAGAAGTTGTTCTAACAGACTTGGAAAACATGGAACAGCACAACGACAAGCTTGGCATGATAACTACAGTAATAATTGGTAACTCTTCGACTTACCTGTACAAAGATTTGATGATAAACCCACGTGGTTATACATCAAAATACAATATTGTAGAGCCGCAGCAGACAAGAAAGTAGCATGAAAGTCCAGATAGGACTAACCTTACCACAAGGGTGGCTAGATGAATTTCCTACCAATAATCCTTACGAGCAATTCTTGTTTTCAAAAAAAGTTGCGCTGACTGCAGAAAAACTTGGGTTTGTTGCAGGATATGTTTATGATCACTTTGTTTCCCATCCGTCAAATGATCGCAGTGATACCTTGTTCGAGGCATACATGCTTCTTTCTGCAATCTCTTCAGTAACATCAAAGCTCAGAGTAGGGCAG
>JAKEIJ010000078.1 GCA_022545805.1 Nitrosotalea sp.
ACCAAGGCATTTACAACTGTATATGGTTCCAATCCTTCTGATCTGAAATGGAATATCTATACCGAAGGATGGACAATTGGAGGATTTGTAAGATATGACTCTGTTATCACTGCGCAAATGTATTCTCCTTGGTACTCGAGCATGCCTGGTTTTAACAATCCTGCATACTGGAATTTTCAAGACCCTGAAGTTGATTCACTATCAAAAGCAATATTTTTTGGAAATTTTACATCATCTGAGCAACGTTCTAGTCTGATAAACCAAGCAGTTGACAAGGGGATACATGACTCTGTTAGAATATTTCTTGCAGCAAAGACTGACCAGTTTATTGCAAATAAAAAAGTTGGTGGAATCATAAATGATTTTGGTGCTGGAATCACAAGCAGATTTACACCAATTAATGCAAGATCAGACTCTGATACACTTACAATTGGAGTAAAAAAAATCTATCAAGGTGCATGGAACCCAATAGCTGGATTTGTGGATTCAACTAGTCAGCAGATCTGGGGAACCATAAGTGACCCTGGAAGCTTCAAGAATCCTTACACTGGATATACAATTCCTGTACGGTCAAGCTGGGAAGTTCATGCAAAAGGACCTCTTGACAAACTGGATGTTCCATCTGATGCAATACGATGGGATGTTCCAAAACAAAAATGGGTGCAAGTTGGACAAGGTGCAACTGCAACAAGTGAGGTTACACTTCATCTCAAGTTTGGAAACTGGCACGACAAGGTACCAATGGATATGAACGACGTTTTGTATGGAATTTATTTCATGTACCAATGGGGGACAGACCAGACAAATGGTACCATGACATTTGATTCTGAATATTCTCCAAAGGCAAATCAAGCAGCAAAAACTGTCATAGGGGTACGGGTCCTTGACCAGAATACAATTGAAGTGTACCAAAACTATTGGCATTTTGATTCATGCGAGATTGCAGATGCGGCACAGGTCTGGCCTGGAATGCCATGGGAGATGATATATTCAATGGAAAAGTCAGTAACTGACGGCAAACTTGCATTTTCAAGATCAGATGCGGTAAGCAAAAATATCAATTGGATGTCACTGATAATTCCTGATGATGCAAAGATAATCAAGGCAAATCTTGACGAATTTGTAAATGAAAAGTCAATTCCACCCGCACTTGCTTTTGTAAATAATTCTAGTTATTTTGATTCAAGATATAGGGCATCTTCATCATGGATTGCAGAACACGGGCATGCCGTGATAAGCAATGGTCCATACTATCTTGATAATTATTCCCCCGATGCAAGAAAGATCACGATAAAAGCATTTGATGATAGTACCTATCCATTCCCTGTTGGATACTGGAAAAAGTTTGAAGAAATCCGCATGCCAAAAATTGAAAGTATCAGTGTTCCAACAAGTGTATCTATTGGTTCTACACTTACGATTCCTGTATCTGTGACTCCAAATGCTACTATATCCTATTACTTTACAAATCCACAGGGGAAGATAGTTGATGATGGTAATGTATCATCAAGGAATGGCTCAGTGAAAATAATGCTGGCCTCTCAAAAGACTGCCACCCTTGAACCTGGCTCAAATGATCTCCAAGTTTTTGTCGTATCTGATGAGGCATACAAGCCAGACATGTACCATTCTAGCTTTCTTGTTACAAAGGGACAAGATCAGTTTCCTGTAGAGAAAGTGACTACAAGCTCTTTGCTGCTTGAGAATAACTATGTGTACCTTCCGGGGGTTTTGGTTCTTGGAATAATCATTGCTATCATATGGTATGTATCAAAAAAGAGGAAGGTGAAATAAATGGGATTTAAAAAATTCCTTGCCAAGCGTGCAATTACAATGTTTGGCGTATTGATGGCAACGCTACTTGTTACAATAATTCTTGTTGGTTCTAACATGGATTCCATATCAAAACAGAGTGCAGCGCTTGAAATAAGACAACAAGTGACA
>JAKEIJ010000079.1 GCA_022545805.1 Nitrosotalea sp.
TTATTTTGTCATGATGAAATTGCATCAGGTTTTACTTTTTTCCACATCCATCCAAGTATGATTCCGTTTGCAATCCAGTATACTGTCATGGTTGAAGCCGATATTGCCCTAAACCCATTTACAAGATCCATTGAAGCATTGATGGGATCTGGATTTGGAGGCATTATGATAAACATGGCTCCCATGAATCCTGCATAACCTACCAAGGCAAGAATTTTTTTATCTTTCATCTTTTTGTACAGTATTGAAAATCCAATTGCACCCCCTCCTGATAGAGCAACAAACAACGCATAAGTCGTGGCTCTAAAAGTTATGGTGTCAGGCTCTCCTACTGTGGGTGGGTTTGCGGGATACTTCAAAAATGGTATGAAAAACAGTACTGCCCACATTATGCTTGCTAGTATGAGGGCTTTTTTGATATCATTATTTCCTGGAAGTGATTTTTTTGAATATGCAAATACTAGGCCAAGTAATGCACCTGTGGAGGCCCCAAGCATAGCTCCTGCAACTATGGATCCTTGTTTTTGCCATATTCTGTAATCGCTAAACTGTTTCCAAAAGTCTGGCGTGTCTTTTGCTTGACCTTCTGCAAACAAGCGCTGGTTTTCAATCCCTATTGCATTGTCAAGATATGGTTCAACTAGAATTATGTTGAGCATGCCATGTACAAGTCCTGCTAGAATACCCGCAGATATGACAATGACAAGAAAAGAGATCACCTTCATATTTTTCTCAAACCATTGTCTGGAAGATTTGTATTTAAGTTGTTGGAGGGTTTATCCAATAGAATTCATCACTTTTCTAAATCTGAGAATTAGTTTTTGATTGATGTTGAAATTATTTTATTGGTTTTATCATGTTGTCACATTCTAAGTTACTGGAATTAGAGTTTGTTTTAAAAAATAATTTCTCTCAGACGGATTAAATACTGTTGATTAGCTTGCCCTAACCATGCAAACAAATCAGAAAATTATTCTACTATTTGTAACAGCAACACTAGTTTTGATGCCTATGGGTCAAATGACAAAGGTTTTTGCTGATGAACAAAATAATGCCAAGAAAAATAATTCCTTGACAACAAAAATTGCAACTCATACGACAACTACATTTTGTACTTTAAAGTTAGCTCCGGAAACTGATCTGAGTAACTGCACTACTTTTGGTCTCAATGTACACAATACTAACTTGTCTGGTGCCAACCTATCCGGTAGCATTTTCAGAAATGCCTATCTTTACAATGTTAATCTCTCAGGTGCAAACCTGCAAAATGTCAACCTGAGTGGTACTGAATTTGCATACACCAACCTATCAGGGGCTGACCTGCGAGGAGCTGACCTTAGGGGTTCTAATTTCTACCATGTGAACTTACAGGGTGCTGATCTTCGGGGAGCCAAGATAACATGGTCAATATTTCCAAGCGTAAACTTTCAGGATGCAAACCTACAAGGACTGGTATTCACACATACCAAAGCAGAACTGGCTAACTTTGGAAATGCTAACTTGCAGAATGCCAATCTTTCTCAGGCAGAACTCTTGGGGGCTGACTTTACAGGTGCAAATCTACAAAATGCAGATCTTCGCAACTCCGATCTAACTGGAGGCAGTCTCGCAGATGCCAATCTTGATGGTGCTAATTTGGGTGGACTGGATTATTCTGGGGTGGATCTGTCATGCCATGGACATCCAGTCTGTAGTGGCTAGTCTTACTTGGTGGTGTATGGCAAGTGGATCTAGTCAAAATAATGTTAGTTGCACTTGCAATATCTTTTGTAACATTTGTGTCTGTTATAGGATACCAGTCTTTCTATGGTACTCACAATCATGAACTTTATTCAAGTGAAAATATTGCGCCTGCTAGTCTTTCTGATACTAACTTTCAGGGACAGATACGCACTTACTATATTGCAGCAGATGAGATGCAGTGGGATTTTGCACCAACTGGAATGAACCAAATAACCGGCAAACCCTTTGATGATACTGCCAATGTTTACATGGAAAGCGGTAAAGATAGAATAGGAAAAGTTTCACTAAAGGCAGTTTACCGAGAGTATACTGATGATACATTTACTACACTAAAACCAATCCCAGACAAGTGGCAACATCTTGGGATACTAGGACCTGTTATACACGCCGAAGTTGGAGATACTATAAAAGTTGTCTTCAAAAATAATGCCCGGTTTCCATTTAGTATTCACGCACACGGTGTTTTTTATCAAAAAGAATCTGAGGGTGCGCCATACAATGATGGTGTACCGGAATCTGAGAAAAAAGGTGACTCGGTACCACCTGGAGGTAACTATACTTATGTCTGGCAAGTTCCAGAACGAGCAGGTCCTGGGCCGCACGATCCTAGTTCTATAGTGTGGATGTATCATTCACATGTTGACGAAGTAAGTGACACATATGCAGGACTTGTAGGACATATAATTATAACAAGACATGGAGAGGCAAATCCTGACGGCACTCCAAAAGGTGTAGACAGAGAATTTGTAACAATGTTTGCAATATTTAATGAAAACAAGAGCCCATATCTTGATTATAATATCAAGACATTTGCGCAGAATTCATCTAGTGTAAATGTTGATGATGCTGATTTTCAAGAAAGCAACATGAGGCATGCCATAAATGGATACATGTATGGTAATCTTTCTGGGCTGACAATGAAAGCAAATACTCACGTCAGATGGTATGTGGTGGGAATGGGTACTGAGACTGATCTGCATACTCCCCATTGGCATGGGCAGACGCTTCTCATAGATGGAATGCGCACTGACATGGTTGAACTTCTTCCAATGAGCATGAAAGTGCTTGATATGTATCCTGATAACGTAGGTACATGGTTATACCATTGCCACGTAAATGATCATATCTCCGCTGGTATGCTGTCTCTATTTACCGTCCAGTCTTGACATAATTTTAATATCTTATTCTTATTGCCTGTACAGTTTCTGTAAATCTCTGGAGTTCTTCGTAAAAACGTATTCCTTTTTCTGTAATGGTAAAAAAAGTACTTCTCTTGTCAGCCTTTGACTCCATCAATCCAAAATCTATGAGTTTCTGACACTTGTCAGTTGCTGTATAATGTGACAAGTTTGCCCTTCTTGCTATAGTTGTAATTATTGTTCCTTGTCTACCATAATCCATTGCAACCTGTAACACGTCAGAAATCATTCCAAGTTCTGATCTGTATGGTTGTTTTGACATATACTCAAGTAAAAATCTAGTTAATAAAAAATTGCGATACTTTGTTCATTAACATTGTTAACTCATAATACAAATTGATGCGTGATTTATACTGAATCTAAAATACTAGACTGTACTTATGACATTTGATGATTAATCTCATATCAATACTGAATCATGTCATTATATTTTGTACCGGAATTCTACATTCGTAGGTTCTTCTTGATGATAATGTAATAATCTACTAGAAGTTTTTTATAAATTTCTAATTATACTATGGAGCAGTATAATTTGCAAATGTGCTTCCAACAAATGTCTTTAATGTGTCATTGTCCATGTTGAATGCTTTTGTGTAGATATTTTCTGGGAAGAGTCTATAGGTGTCATTATTTTGAATGACTGACACCATTGGTATTACTTGTTGGTCCGTTTTGAAGTCCTCAGGTGAATGTTGTACAA